>JALOCA010000016.1 GCA_023227965.1 Lentimicrobiaceae bacterium
TCTACTATATATTTTTGCCATAGGCAAATACAACGCGGGTGGTTGCTGAGTACAGCCCATCATGTTATAAAGCAGAGGTTTTACTAACAATTCAAATTGAAAAAAAGAAGAAACCGGATTTCCGGGAAGTGCAAAACAACGTGTTGTATCCCGTGTTGCAAAAAGTGAAGGTTTGCCGGGCTGAACTGCTATGCTCCGGAACAAAATGGTAAAACCTGCCTTTTCCAATACCTGCGGAACAAAATCAAGATCTCCCATCGAAATGCCACCGGTAAGAATGATTACATCGTTGTTTTCAGCAGACTGTTGTATCAAATGCAGAGTAGTTTCCTCATCATCGGAGGCTATGCCCTGGTAAGTAGCTACAAAGCCAGCTTTGTGGGCTTGTGCGATCAACTGATAAGCATTGGAATTGCGGATTTGAGACATTGCGGGAGCCTGGAATGGTTCCACTAACTCGTTCCCGGTAGAAATTACCGCAATTTTCGGTTGCACTGCCACCAAAGGGTTTACACAACCTACTGCCGCCATCACGGCGATATGCTGCGGTTGGATTAGTATTCCTTTGGGTAGCACCACATCTTCTTTTTTTACATCTTCGGCGCGGTAACAAATGTTGTGTGCTGTTTTAACGCCCGTAAACCGTATGGTCTTTTCCCCGGTTTTCTGTGTGTCTTCTACCATCAGCACACCATCAGCACCTTCGGGAACGGGGGCTCCGGTCATAATTTTTGAGCAGTAGTTTTCAGTAATTTTTTCTTTAGGGAAAGTTCCGGCAGCGATAAATTCTTTTACTCTAAGCTCATTGGTAATATCCTGCAAGCGGCAGGCGTAACCGTCAACTGCCGATTTGTCGAAAGGGGGCATATCGGTATCCGACAAAATATCTTCAGCAAGTATCCTCCCTGCCGAATCCAGAAAATTTATTCTTTCAGCCGGAAGTGGAAACGCAGATTGCATCACAATGTCAATGGCTTCTTCAAAAAATATCATCAGAAAGATTTTCCTGCAAAACTAATTAAGTTGGAGATATGTCTATTGATTCCTGTCAATTTTGTTTTTCAGGAAATCGTAAATTTCAATCTGGCTGCGATGGCGTTGCTGACTGCCGTTTTTCCGGTACTGGTTTGGTTTTTCGAATTTAATGTATCTCGCCTTACAATTATCGTTCAGGTAAATATCGAGCATGGTACGTAATTCCTGCCGTATTTCGGGGTCAAGAATCGGGGTAGCCACTTCAATGCGGTTGTCGAAATTGCGGATCATCCAGTCGGCAGAAGAAATAAATATTTTTTCGTCGCCACCGTTTGCAAACACAAGCACACGTGTATGTTCAAGAAAACGGTCAACGATGCTAATAGCTTCGATATTTTCGCTGAGTCCTGTTATCCCAGGCTGTAAAGTGCAGCTTCCCCTGATGATAAGTTTGATTTTCACTCCTTCATTGCTTGCCTGGTACAATTTGTTGATGGTTTTTTCATCCACCAGATTATTGAGTTTGATAATAGTGTATGCCTGTTTGCCATTGCGGGCATTTTTTATCTCTTCATTGAGCATACGGATAAAAAATCTGCGCATGCTGAAAGGGGAAACGATAAGGGTTTTGAATTTTTGCTGTTTGTAGTTGGCTTCAAACAATTCGAACACTTTCAGCACTTCGCCAGCTATGTCCTGGTTGGCAGTTAGCAAGCTGTGGTCAGTATAAATTCTGGCGGTTTGTTCGTTAAAATTGCCTGTACCGACATTGGCATACAAAACGTCCTGATTATTTTCCCTTCGCCGAATCAGCATCAGCTTGCAGTGCACCTTGTAACCGGGGATGCTGTGAATTATTTTTACGCCTTCTTCCCTTAGTTTCTGCGTCCAGTAAATGTTCGCTTCTTCGTCGAAACGAGCTTGCAATTCGAGGAAAACTGTTACCGATTTGCCATTACGGGCTGCATTGATCAGGGCATTAATTACGTTGGAATTGGTGGCAACCCGGTAGATGGTCATACGAATTGACCGCACTTTGGGGTCGATAGAAGCTTCGCGAAGCAGATCGAGGATGTACTGAAACGACTGGTATGGAAAATGTATCATTACATCTTTTTGTCTGATGGCGCTGAAGATACTTTTATTGGCTGCAAGGTGAATGTGGGGCAGAGGCAACAGTTTTTCATATTCCAGGTCTTTGTTTCCCATGTTGGGGAACGACATAAAATCCTTGAAATTATGATATCTTCCCCCTTTTATTAGTGTGTCGTTGCGGGTGAACCCGAGTTTTTTCAACAGGGTTTTCAGCAGGACTTCAGGAATGTATTTATCAAAAATCAACCTTACAGGCGAGCCAAGTTTACGTTGTTTGAGACTTTCCTGCATAGTTTCGAGGAAACTTTTTGATACATCGGTGTCAATGTCGAGTTCGGCGTCGCGGGTAAGCTTTACCGTATAGGCTTTAAAAGTATCGTAACCAAAGGGTGAAAAAATTTCGGAAAGGCAATACCGGATAACATCGTCGAGGAGGATGATGTATTTTTTGCCGTGCATTTCCGGAAGGATTAAAAAGCGGGGGACAAGCGGGCTGGGGATTTCCATCAGCGCAAAACGGTCTTTGATATTGGTGCGGTCGCTATGCAACAGAATGGCAAAATAAATAGATTTATCTTTTAATGATGTGGCAGCAGTGAGGTTGTCGAGCATTATAGGAAATAGAAAAGGACGAACTGACTCGCGAAAGTAATTTTTTACAAATGCGCTGTGTTCACGATGGATGGTGCGTTCGTTGAGAATAAAAATAGAGTTTTTCTCGAGCTCCTTGAGTATTTCGTGCCAGATTTTGGCAAATTTTTTCTGCTGTTCGGTATCAATATACGAAATTTCCTGCAGCATTTCAATGGGATCAAACGGCAGTCCTTCCGCTTCTTTTTTGTTCATGTTTGCCATACGGGTAAGCGTGGCAACTCTTACGCGGAAAAATTCGTCGAGGTTGTTTGAGTAAATGCCAAGGAATTTTATGCGTTCAATAAGAGGTGTGGTGGGGTCTGCTGCTTCCTGAAGCACACGGTCGTTAAAGTGCATCCAGGTGATTTCGCGCGAAATTGCACAATTTTTATGTTTTATATTTCCGTTCTGTTTCACAGCTGCTTTTGTCTTTGCGATTCTCATTCAATATTTCCCGAAAGCAAAGGTATAAAAATAGTTATACGCCGGGCGTTTATCATTCAAGCATTTTAGGGAACAGTACAAATTTGCATTTAAAAGCAGCCCATGCAAGGTTGTCCCAATCGTCGGAAGCAAATTCTATGCATACTACGCCCGAAGTAGGCAGGTAATCAATGGGTTTTTCGAGAAAGATGTTGGCAAAGTTTGTAATCGTCGGGTTATGGCCTACGAGCATCACACTTTGTATCCTTGCGGGTATATCGAAAAAGATATCAAAAAAATCGTCGGCGTCGGAAGCATAGATGCTTTTTTCTGTTCTTATTTCGCTCAAAGGATAATGAAAAGCATGTGCAAGAATTTTTGCAGTTTCGAGGGCGCGTACTGCCGGACTTGCAATGATCAGGTCAATCGTTGTCTGTTGTTTAATAAGCTGGTCAATAACTAATTTTGTCCGTTTTTTCCCTTTCTCCAGCAAGGGACGGTCGTAATCATTCATTGCCACGCTATTCCATGATGATTTGGCATGGCGTACCATGTAAAGCGTTTTCATTTCTACCAAAATTCTTCATAAATGTAACGAAACAATATTGTTGATTATTATCCCTTCATTTTTAAAAAAATGCTTATCCGTTTTCCTGCACAAAAGCATAAAGCAATTATTTATGAAGAAAAATATTAATGATTCATAGTATGATATATTATTTTTTCAATGAAGTAGGCTTTGTGATTTTCTGTTTATTTTTGCAAATTCTAAGACCAAACCAAATATTTTTTAATAATATTTGTGTTTTTAAACTTTTAATAAAGTTTGCAGCAGATGGCGAAAATTGAACATCGGCAGGGTTCAAAACATGAAAAAGACGGAAATAATATAACAAAATAATCATGACAAATTTAACAGCAAAACAATTGGAATGCCAGGAAGTCATCGAACAGGCTTCCTTTGCAGAATTAACAACCATTGCCCCCGACGGCTTTCCGTCCACACGGGCTATGTTAAACCTCAGAAACAAACAACAATATCCCCAACTTATCCCACTGTACAGGGAAGAAAGTAATCCCTTGGTTGTTTATATGACAACGAACACCAGCTCCGGTAAGATACAAGAGATAGCCCATAACGAAAAAGCATGTCTTTATTTTTACCAGCCCGAATCCTTTCACGGGGTTTTATTGCAGGGAACCGTGGAACATGTAACAGACAAAGAATTCCGGAAGAAAGTGTGGCATGACGGCTGGGAAATATATTACCCCCAGGGAGATGAAGATTATTCCGTTCTTCGGTTTGTACCTCATAAACTGAAAACCTATTCTAACTTTCAGGTAGCTTCCGAAGATATAAAATAAACACGGAAAACTGCTTGTCAGAAGATCAATAATTAATGTTTTACTGACAATCTTTTATAAAAAACCAACATTCTGTTAACATTCATCGCCTATGGCGAAATTTGTTTATAAACCGGAATGGTTTTTGTGTTTATATGCCTGCAAATTTTGCTGACATACAAACCCATTACAGATTGTTGTGTAAAAATCACCATACAAAGTTCGGTTTGCGTCATTCAGCTAAAAAAAATTTTACAGTATAATACACCCGCATACTTTTGCATCACCAATCAAAACCTTAAAAATGATCCCCATGAAAAAATTAATTGTAACCGTTCTGTGTTTTGTTATAGCACTGACGGCTTTTTCGCAGGAAAAAGAACAACGACACTTCAACAGAAACGATGAAGTAAAAACCATTTTTAACACCAACGAACTCCTTAACGGATATTACATCGGGCTTAACGGTGGTTATACCCAGGTGGACGGCAAAGACGCCCTGGTTTTTGGCATCAAAGGAGCTTACCTTCTCAATCATAACCTGGCATTAGGTCTCGCCGGGAATATTTTTGCCGATCCTAACGACAATCTTTATTATAAAGACCTCAAAGAAAACGTCAACGGTTATCTCCGTGGTGGTTACGGTGGTCTGCTTATAGAACCCATTTTAATGCCTAAGCAGCCGATTCATATTGCTTTCCCAATAATAATAGGTGGCGGTAGTGCCTGTTATATCAATGAAGACCGTTTCGATGACGATTGGGAATGGAACTGGAACAATGATAACGACGATGTAATTGACGATGATGCTTTCTTTGTTGTGGAACCCGGCGTGGAAGTACAGATGAATGTACTTAAATTTATGCGTTTTTCGGTAGGAGCAAGCTACCGCGTTACTTCCGGTAACGATTTAATTAAATCTGACGACGATTTTCTTAACGGATTTTCTACCAATGCCTCTTTACGTTTCGGAAAATTTTAATTTGTAATTCTACATCATACCATGACATTCGAAAATGCAGTTCAAAAGATTGAAGTGGATAATGTACGGTTAACGGCTAACTATTACAGGGAATACCTGGGGTTTACCGAAGTAAGTCCACCGGATAAAAGCAGTAACCCCAATGGGATTATCCTCCGGTATGAAGAAAACGAAATCTGTTTGGAGACAAAGATTAAGAAAAAATTTTCCTCCTCCTTTACAACAAAACCTGTAAATCTGCGTTTTAAAAATCCACAGACAATAGCGTCTCTTTTTGAAAAATATAAACAACAAGTGAAAATTGTAAATACCAATGGCTTACAAGACAACAGGATTACGGAATTTGCTATAAAAGATTGTAACGGTCTGCTTGTACTGTTTACCTCCTGAACATGTAAATAATCAGTTTTCTCATAACTTGATGGAAAATAGGGTAGCTTCGGTTGCCCTTTTTCTTTTTCTATTTTCAGTTTATAGCCTCGGGTTGGAAAACAGAAGATTATGGAGAGTACATTTGTCTGCCTTTATTCATGAAAGTATAAGACCGTTGCAATGCTATGAGGGGTATTTTTCTAACTTTGGATTGATAATTTTTTATTCATCAACAGATAATTACTTCAGCTAAGGTACCAACCGTTTAACCATTCAAATTATTTTCAAATTTTGTCTTATTTCACCATCACTTTCCGGCTCAGGCTTTCTTTTCCTTTTTGGATGTTTACCAGGTACACTCCTTTTGCAAGGGTGGAAACATCTATGTTGTGCGAAAATCTGTCTGTGCAGTTTCTGAATTTTTGTTCCCAAACGGTTTTCCCGCCAAGGGTATAAAAAGCAATGTTTACGTCGTCAACTTTATTCACATCAAAAGAAACGCTAAGCTGATTGTGCGCCGGATTTGGGGAAAAAACACATTGCGAGTTGGTGAGTTCTTTTATCCCAACTCCCGGATTGTACGTCCAGGTTCCCACGCTTAACCCTCTGCCATGGGTGGAGGCAAGCACCGTATTGTCGCTTTCGCGGATTTGCAGCATGTCAACCCGCACGTTTGCAAGCCCGTCGTTGTTGGGTTCCCATAAAGAAGTGGTTGCATTGATGTTCTCGGTTGTCCAGATGCCGGTTTCAGTAGCAAGCATCACCTGTTTGCTGTTTTGCGGATGGTAGATAGCCCAGCGGATGGGCATATCCGGCAGGTTGGTTTCTTTTTCCGTCCAGTTGGTTCCTCCATTGGTAGTTTGCCAAACGGAAGAAACGCCATAGTTAGAAAAGGTTACCAGTAAGGTGTCTTCCGAACCACCTATTGCCACACAGGAAATGTTTGCCGTGGGGAAATCCGGACTACCAATCTCGGTTACCAGCGGACTTGCCTGCGCATTTTCCACTTTATACAATTTCCCGGATTGCGTTCCGGCAAACAGAGTGGATTTACCTGTCGGAGCATAAGGCGAAACGGTAACATTGCTAAAGATAACCGATGAACCAGAAGCTATCGTGATATACCCAGTTTGCGGATTGTTGGGAATTCCTGTGATGCGTAAAATTTTACCCGCATAGCTACCATTGAACATCACTGCGTTTGCGTAAAGCTTATTATCCCGGCTATCCAAGGAAGCAGGATTTACAAAGATACCATCGCCGGTGTTAGAACCTCCGGCATAATTTCCGTTTTGCCAAAAAGTATAGGCATTATAGTAAACCGATGAAATAAAAACGGAAGGGTTATCTTTATCATAAAAGCAATAAGCTCCGTCGCCACCGTCTATCATGTCGTTGATGGTAAGAGGGCTACCGGTAAAATACACAGTTCCGTTATCCTGCAACCCTCCGAGGTAATTTGCGGTACCTGCGGTAGGGTGGAGGGCACCGGAATAAAATTGCAGTGTATTGTAGTTGTTGTTTCTTTGTTCAAAAACAGGGTAAGTGTTGTTTGCGGAAGCGGTAAAGAAAATACCTCCATCGGAGCCAAAAAGTGCTTCGGACGACGAACCTGGTTTGAATGTAATGATATGCTGGTCGGCGTGTACGTAGTCAGTACCACCGCCACTGTACATAGCAGCCCAGTCGGAAATGCGGGTCCAGGAACTTCCGGAATTGGTTGATTTATGCAAATCAAGCCCTCCGGCAAAAATGTTGTTTGCATTATTTGGATCTACGACCATGTCAAGGGCATGCCAGGCAATATAGGCAAAACTGTTTTGTCCCTGGGCATCATCCGGAACATTTTTTTCCGTCCAGTTTAGTCCCCTATCGGAAGACTTCAGCAGATAATCACAGTAAAAATAATCAAAACCATTTTCAGAATTAACAAAACCATCGGCAATGAGTGCATACACCACATTGGCATCGGATGGAGCTGTAGCCAAAACTACCCTTCCGGGGATGTTACGACTGGGATCGGATTCAATAATCGTTTTATAATCATCAAAAACAGTCCAGTTGCCGGCTGTTCCAAGATCAGAATACAAGATGGTTGCGCCGCCATTGCCGTCGAGGTTTCTGCCGGTTCCTACATAAATCCGTCCATCGGCACCCAGTTCGATGTCGGAAGGTGCATAAGGAACAGTTTCTCCTGCAATGTTTGGCAATACCTGTTCCCATGCGGTTCCGCCATCGGAAGAACGGTAAACGCCATCGGAAGGTATGCTTTGATGATTGATGCCCATGTATTTCCCCGACATCACCCCGGCATAAATCACGCCGTTTCCGTTTTCATTTCTTACTTTAATATCTGTAACATAGGCAAAGTTACTGGTGGAAGGTAAAAGTTCCCAGCTTTGTCCGCCGTCAGCCGATTTATAAATTCCGCTTCCTCTGCCCGATGATTCCCGGTAGGTTATCAATGCCGTTTGTGCTTCTCCGGTCCCCACATAAAAAACTTGTGTATTCGTAGGATCGTAAGTGATACTACTTACAGCAAGATTTGCCCAGAAATCGTTGACCGGAACCCAGGAAGAGGTATTGCTGGCAGCATCATCGTTGTACCAAAGTCCGCCGGTAACTCCGCCAGCCCAGGCTTTGTTTCCGGAAGCATCGTTGGGATCCCACATGATGGCGCGGGTACGTCCGCCCATGTTGGAAGGAACTTCCTGCCACTGAACAGGATTGTTCTCGCTTTTTCTCAACTGCATTTGCCTGGTGAAGGAAAATGCCTGCTGTAACCTTTCGGCAGGAACTCTTCCCAAAGCCGGGTCCATTGTCATCAGGTATTCCTGAAAAGCCGCAACATCCGGTTGATCTACCGCTTTTCCACCTTCTTTTTCTTTTCCATTTTCTTTTTCTCTTTCAGGAGCCAAAGAATACTGATGTTTCAGAAAGTTTTCATAACGAATTCTTTCAATATCTTTATAAATATCTGAAAGGTGAAAAATTAAAGCAGCGATAAAAACACTGAGAACAAACAAGGCAACGAATAACTTTTTCGACATGGTTTTGTTTTTTAGAAAATACGACTATAAAAGTAAGTTTTTTTGGGAATGTTCCTTTGCATTTCAACAAAAGTGTAAATTTACATTTTTATAAATCCTAATGACATTACGAAAACATATTCCTAACGCCATTACAGCGATGAATCTTTTATGTGGTTGTATTGCTGTATTTTTTGCTTTTATTAATCCTCAAATTTCGGCACTTTTTATTGTTTTGGCAGCTATCTTCGATTTCTTTGATGGTATGGTTGCACGTTTGCTGCATGTAAAAAGTGCTATCGGAAAGGAGCTGGACTCGCTTGCTGATATAGTTTCTTTCGGTGTTGCCCCGGGTTTCATTCTCTTTGGTCTGATTGATCAAAGTCAGGAATTACAGTTTTTTATTCCCTTTGAAAATATTGCACCTTTTATTCATCAATTGAATATTCTGCCTTTTGTAGCTTTTGCTATTCCGGTGTTTTCGGGTTTGAGACTTGCAAAATTCAATGTTGACACCCGCCAGGAAGAAGCTTTTATCGGGTTGCCTACGCCGGCTTGTGCGCTGATGATTCTTTCGTTGCCGATGATGGAACGCTATACTCCGGAAATTTTTTATGCTTTTTTCAGCAATACGTATGTATTGCTGGTACTTACAGTGATTTTTTCCTTTTTACTGGTAGCTCCGCTCCGACTTTTTTCTTTAAAATTTAAAGGCTTTGGGTGGAAAAACAATGAAATCCGATGGGCATTCCTGCTGGTATCCCTTTTGCTGATTATTGTTTTACAATTCCTTGCTATTCCGGTTATTTTGTTGGTTTATATTATTTTATCAATAATATTCCCAAAATCATAAATTTACCTTCTGCAATTATCCTCTGCATACCATTCAGCATAGGAAGTTACGGTTTCCCGTAATTTCAGACTGTGAAGCTTTATGGTGGCAGGAAGTTTCTCTTGCAAAACAGCAGCAAAGTCAATCAGCAGGTTTTCGCTGGTAGGCTGGTAATCAGCAAAAATAAGCTTATCAAATAGTTCGTCTATTTCGCCAAAAGAAGAGCTTTGTGCTTTTTTATTTAGCACTAACGCATGATCGTATCTATCAATGATGTTTTCACGAACAATTTTCTTCAGTTCGCCAAAATCCATTACCATGCCCAATTTTGGTGAATTTTGATCTTCACAGGGCTTTCCGGAAACAGTAACCCAAAGTTCGTAAGAATGGCCGTGAATGTGGCGGCAGGCTCCGTCGTAACCGGCAAGGGCATGCGCCATTTCAAATTTGAATTCTTTTGTCAGCCGGATGACAGACATAATAACCTATTTTACAATTTTATAGTAGTAATTTACCTTTTGCATTTCGGATGTAAGATTAAGGATATAAACCCCACAGGAAAGGCCGGAAGTATTTAATGTAAATTTCCCTTCCCGGCTTGTTACCGGGCTAATAATCTGTTTTCCTTCCAGATTATAAACTGTGGCAAAATATTTTACAGATTCTGCATTGGAAATGGTTACATTACAAATATCATAAACCGGGTTGGGATAAATATCTACTGCAAGGGACGGTATTTCGGATACTTCACTTGTAGAACCCCAGATTGCATCAACAAACTCAGGATGGTCAATAAAAGGATTACGGTTATTCTGAATAAGGTAAATAGCGTTGTTACGATTAATTTCTTTCGGGCTTACCGGATCCTGAACAGCCCACGCTTTCAGCAAGGCAAGTGCCCACGCTTTTGGCTCGCAGCCATCTACCATTTGGCTTCCTGGCCAACTGCCATCTTCGGTATAATAACGGATAGCCATGTAAAAATAGGTACGGGCAATATCGCCTTTGTAAACATCTATAGGTTCAAAAACAATTCCGGTATAACCGCTGGTAGAACAATTTCCAAGTCTGCTCCCGTTTTCGGAAACCCAGTCGGGATAATTCACTTCCCCGAAAGGATAATTACTTCTCTTTCCGTTAACAAAACCATCTGTTGGATAAATATGAAATAAATCAGATTTCATGGGCATGGCCTCATCAAACCAGCTTTGCGGAAAGCTGTGTTCGCGGTTGTAGCAATCGCCTTCCTGGTTGTAGCTGCCACATTCATCGTTATTGTTATAATAATAAATGTAAGGGGAAGTGCCTCCGGGGACGTCGGAATAAATATCCCAAACCGTATTGTTGGATTTTTTGTCCGTTTGCTCAAAATAGCTGATTAGTGAGCTGTATGTTTGTGCATTATGGTCATTAATGATATTGTGAAGAGCAGCTTTGAGAGCCGTTCCGGTCAATCCCTGGACTGAGTTATAATATCCTGCAGGGATTTGTCCCGAAACAAAATACAGGGAAATCAACAGGGAAAATAAAAGAATACATTTCTTCATCGAAAGAAATTTAGGAAAGCAAAAATAGTTATAATAATTACATGAAAATCAGAGGCACAATTTTTTTTAGCCATTCGGCATCTACAGCATCAAAGCAATTGAAATCTTTGCCGTCCACATCCAGAACACCTATGATTGCACCATTTTTATCCTTCAAAGGAACAACCACTTCCGATTTTGATCGGCTGTCGCAGGCTATATGTCCCGGAAAATCATGAACATCCTGAACTACGATTGTTTTTTTCTGGTTGATACCAGCCCAGCAAACGCCGGTATCTGTTTTCAATTCCTGGCAGGCAACCGGTCCCTGGTATGGACCCACCAACAGGCGCTCATTTTTTAAAAGGTAAAATCCGCACCAGAAAAAAGTATCCATTTTATGGTATAATACCGCAGCAATAGTTGCCATCCGCGAAACGGGATCGTTGCTTTTGGGAACAAGTTCAGTAAGTTGTTGATAAATTCTTTCGTAACGACCTATTTTCTTAGCTGTTTCCATAAAAATTTATTTGATGCAAAGATACGGTAATAAAAAAACATCCTGTAAAGCAGGTGCAGTACAGGATGTTTAATTGAGCTAAAATTTTATTCAAATACTTCTTATGCACTTATTTTACTCTTTCCAACTCAACAGTAAAATGGCGCATGAGAGGTGCAGGTTCGGCAGTAATCCTTAACCCTTTGATAATTTGATCACGGCGATCAAATACATTTTTTAGAGCAACGGCTACAACATCTATGTGGTTGTTGGTATAAACCCTTCTTGGAATAGCCAAACGAAGTAATTCAAGAGCAGGGTAACGGCTTTCGTGGGTTTCCGGATCACGGTCGGTCATCAGGGCGCCAATTTCCACACCACGGATACCAGCTTCCAGATATAGTTCAATAGCAAGAGTTTGTGCTACAAACTGTTCTTTAGGGAGGTTAGGTAAAAAACGCTTTGCATCTACAAAAACAGCATGTCCACCTATGGGGTATTGTATAGGAATTCCAAATTCTATCAGTCTGTTTCCTAAGTGTTCTACTTGTTTTATTCTTGTTTCGAGGTAACTGAATCCGGTATTTTCATAAAGTCCGCAGGCAAGTGCATTCATGTCTCTTCCCGACATACCGCCGTAAGTAACAAAACCTTCGAACATAATATTGAAAGTGCTGGCTCTTCTCCAAAGATCCTGATTACGCATAGCAATAAATCCGCCCATGTTTACAATCGCATCTTTTTTGCTGCTCATGGTCATTCCGTCGGCATAGCTGTACATTTCGGCTACAATTTCGCGAATGCTCTTATTTTCATATCCTTTTTCTCTAACTTTGATGAAATAAGCATTTTCGGCAAAACGTGCAGAATCATAAAATACTGGAACACCATATTTTGAAGCAATGTTATGAATATCTCTGAGATTTTGCATGGAAACGGGCTGTCCTCCCGAAGAATTGCAAGTGATTGTGATAACAATCAGGGGAATTTTTTCCACCGGATTTTCTTTCAACACTTTTTCAAGCTTTTCGATGTTAACATTTCCTTTGAAGGGATGCGGGTGAACGGTGTCGAAAGCTTCGTCAATGGTACAGTCAATCGCTTTGGCATGGCGATATTCAATATGCCCCTTGGTAGTATCGAAATGGGAGTTTCCGGGAACAATGTCGCCATTTTTTAACATGGTAGTAAAAAGTACATTTTCGGCAGCCCGTCCCTGATGGGTTGGTAAAAAATTGTCGAAACCGAAAATGTCTTTGATTGCAGATTTCATTTTGTAATAAGAAGATGCGCCGGCATAGCTTTCGTCGCCAAGCATCATTTCCGACCACTGGCGATCGCTCATGGCGCCGGTACCGGAATCGGTCAGCAAATCAATGAATACCTGATCGCTTCTAAGGTTAAACAAATTGTAACGTGCGTTTTTAATCCATTCTTCACGTTCGGCACGTGTACTGCGGCGGATGGGTTCCACCATTTTAATTTTATATGATTCTGAAAAAGGTAATTCCATAGTGATAGTAAATAAATATTTTTTAATTAAGTTGAATTAATAAAAAACAAAGAGTAAAACTACTCAGGCATAATAACTAAAATCGTCACGCTCTTTAATGTTGAGATAAAGATACCTTGTGGAAAGAAGAAAATATAGGTGCATTACACATGTAAAATCGGCTCCAAAAGTAAAAAAATATTTTAATCCGCATTTTTTTATGAAAATATTTTACAAATAATTAAAATACTGTAAAAACTTTAATAAAACAGGCAACAATATTACTTTTGCAGCGATTTTTACTCGCCCGTAAAACAATTTACGGGCTGAAGTTATTTATACAATTTGAAAACAGAAGAATTTTTATCTAATTACCAGCAGCAGGAAAATCTGCAAAAATGTATACGGGACATCCGTAAAGAGAAAAATAAACGCTTACATATCGAGGGACTTACTGGCTCCTCGGCTGCAATTGTCGCTACTGTGTTCCGTAATGCCACCGGGGGATTGCACGTGTTGGTATTGCCCGACAAGGAAACGGCTGCTTATTTTTTCAATGATTTGGAAACCCTGAACGGTGAACGGGAAGAGGTATTTCATAAAAAAAATGTGCTGTTTTACCCAACTTCTTACAAACGTCCTTACGAAATAGAAAAAATCGACAATACCAATGTGTTGCTGCGTACCGAGGTACTGAAACGACTTGCTTCCTCCGAAAGAGCAAACATGGTAGTAACGTATCCGGAAGCTCTTTGCGAAAAAGTGATTACACAGGGCTATCTTCAAAAAAACTCGCTGAAGATGAAAGTTGGGGAAAAACTATCGTTCGACTTTGTTGCCGATTTGTTTACCGAACTGGATTTCGAAAGGGTGGACTTTGTGGCAGAACCCGGTGAGTTTTCCATACGCGGGGGTATTGTGGATGTGTTTTCCTACACCAATGATTATCCCTACCGTATCGAATTTTTTGGTGACGAGGTGGAATCCATCCGCTCTTTCCAACCGGAAACCCAGCTTTCTATTGACCGGCTGGATCACATCACTATAGTTCCCAATATGCAAAACAGACTTCTACAGGAGAAAAGGATTTCCTTTTTTAAATACATGCCGGAGAATGTCTTCCTATGGATGAACGACTTCCGGTTTGCAACGGAAAAAATACAACAGGAGTACGAAAAAGCGGAGAAAATTTTCGGGGAATTTTCAGGAGAAATAAAACATCTTCCACCGGAAGAACTTTTTACCACCGGAAAAGAGTTTACACGCGATGTGCTGAACCATCCGGTGGTAGAATTCGGTAAACATTTTACCCTTGATGCAGCTTCTTCCGCCAGTTTCCAGATGATTCCGCAACCTTCCTTCAATAAAAATTTTGAAATGTTCATCAACCAACTGCTCAAAAATTCAAAGTCGGGTATGCAAAATATTATCGTTTCCGACAATCCTAAACAACTGGAGCGTTTGCAAACCATCATTGACGACCTTTGTGCAAGCAAAAATATTGTTGGTGAAGTGCATTTTTCCACCCTCAGCATTGCCCTGCACGAAGGGTTTATTGACAAAACTACTGGCATTGCCTGCTACACCGATCACCAACTGTTTGAACGTTACCACCGTTTTCAGTTGAAAGACAACTTCAGCGGCAAACAGGCGCTTACCCTCAAGGAAATTTACAACCTACAACCCGGCGATTTCGTTACGCACATTGACCATGGTATAGGAAGATTTACCGGATTGGAGAAAATTATCAACAACGGAAAAATACAGGAAGCCATCCGGCTGGTGTATAAGGATAATGATATGCTGTACGTTAGTATTCATTCTCTGCACCGGATTTCTAAATACGTAGGAAAAGACGGCTTGGCTCCTTCTTTGAATAAACTGGGTTCTAACGCATGGAACAAACTGAAAACAAAAACCAAGCAGCGAGTAAAAGATATTGCCAAAGAGTTGATACAATTATACGCCAAACGTAAGTCCGCAGAAGGTTTCCTCTTTTCGCCGGATACGTATCTTCAGCACGAACTGGAAGCCTCTTTTATTTACGAAGATACCCCCGACCAGCTAAAGACCATCCTCGATGTAAAAAAAGACATGGAACAGCCCAACCCGATGGACCGCCTCGTGTGTGGCGACGTTGGCTTCGGGAAAACGGAAATTGCCATACGCTCTGCTTTTAAAGCTGTAAACGACAGCAAACAGGTAGCGGTACTGGTTCCAACCACCATCCTTGCCTTGCAACATTACAAAACCTTCAGCGAACGGCTGAAAGATTTGCCCTGTACGGTGGATTATCTCAATCGTTTTAAAACCACCAGGCAGCAACACGAAACCCTGAGTAATCTCGAAAAAGGAAAAGTGGATATTCTTGTCGGGACACACCGGCTGATAAGCAAAGACGTAAAATTTAAAGACCTGGGTTTGCTCGTCATTGATGAAGAACAAAAATTTGGTGTAGCAGTAAAGGAAAAACTGAAAGCCATGAAAGTAAATGTAGATACCCTTACCCTTACAGCTACCCCCATCCCGCGTACTTTGCAATTTTCACTGATGGGTGCCCGCGACCTTTCCATCATCAACACTCCGCCGCCAAACCGCTATCCGGTACAAACAGAAGTTCACACTTTTAACGAAGAAACTATCCGCGATGCCATAAGTTACGAACTTTCGCGTGGCGGGCAGGTGTTTTTTGTTAACAACCGCATCCAAAATCTTATGGATATTACCGGAATGATTCAGCGGGTGGTTCCCGATTGCCGCATCGCCATCGGACACGGGCAAATGGAAGGCAATAAGCTGGAAAAAATCATGCTCGACTTTATCGAAGGTGAATATGATGTGTTGGTTTCAACCACCATCATTGAATCGGGATTAGACATCCCAAATGTCAATACCATCATCATTAATGATGCACATCATTATGGTCTCAGCGATTTGCATCAGTTGCGCGGCAGGGTAGGCCGTACCAACAAGAAAGCTTTCTGTTATCTGCTTGCTCCTCCCCTTTCGGTACTTACTGACGAAGCCCGTAAACGATTAAAAGCTATCGAAGAATTTTCTAAAATTGGTAGCGGTTTCAATATTGCCATGCGCGACCTCGCTATCCGCGGTGCCGGTAACCTACTGGGCGCCGAACAAAGCGGATTTATCAGCGACATCGGGTTCGAAATGTACCATAGAATATTGGACGAAGCCATTTTGGAATTGAAAGAGACCGAATTCAAAGACATTTTCCACCAGGAAACACCAAAGGAATTTGTCCGCGAATGCCAGATAGAAACCGACCTCGAAATTCATATCCCGGATGATTATATCAGCAACATCACCGAACGTCTCAGCCTGTATAAGGAACTGGATAACATAAATAAAGAGGAAGATCTCATGGCATTTCAGGAACGGTTGATCGATCGTTTCGGACCTGTTCCCAAACCAGTACTCGAACTGATGAACACCCTGCGCCTGCGCTGGATGGCAAGGTCTCTTGGTTTTGAAAAAATAGTGATGAAAAATGCCATGCTTTCAGCATATTTTGTATCGAACCAGGAATCACCCTATTACCAGTCGGCTGTTTTCGGCAAAGTATTGCAGTTTGTAAAACAAAATCCTGCAGGTTGCCGCATGAAAGAAACCGGAAATAAGCTCACCCTGTCATTTCTTAAAATACAAAACATAGGAGATGCCCTCCGGACACTGATGCCGTTGGCAGAGGTGCAAAACATTACGAACCTGAGTTTGGGATAAAACATGTTTTACATCTACCTGATATTAATCCGTCAGGGTTTTAATATCCATAAAAAAGAATTGATGATTCCTGTTAGTTCTCCATCAGGAGATTAATTGTTTTAAAAGGATGATTGCCCTATAAACAATATTTTATAAAAAATCAACATTCTATTAACATTTATCGCCTACGACGAAACGTAACATGCTGAAATATTATAAAAATGGTTTGCAACCTTATGCCGGACTCAGGTCGAGAACTACTTCTTTTTTCTTAACCTCCAGCGCATATCAGGCAATTGCTATTTAATTTTAATCAATTTTCCCCGGCAACTTTTGCCTTAGGTCTCTGTGTGAAATTCAATCTCCACGCTCACAACTCTTTCACAAATTCATAAGATGTAAACTCTAAAAAGTCGGCTACTGATAGCGAAAACGATATTACTTTATCATTTTTAATAGTAAAGGGAAAAATTTTTATTCCGTACATCGGGTCGCTGTAAGTGCAAAGGAAACGGTTTTTACCAATATGTTGCAAGGTGGCGCTCAGCTTTGGATGATGCTCAAATTTCAGTGTTAGTTCGTTTTTATTAGCGTCAACAACAATTTTACCATAAACGGGGTTTGAGTATTTCCCTTCAAAAGCCTTCAAAGGAAGCGGGCTTGGCAATTGGGCAGCGGCGCTATCGCGCCAGTCGGCGATTTCCTGCTGTTGTTCGGCAAGATTGCTCTTTACCCATTCACAATACAAATCGCTGTAATTCCGGTAAGGTAAACCTAAATAAGCATCAATAATTTCCCATTTCAAGGCTTCGTAAAGAGCATTATGATCGGTGTTTGTGAGTATTACTATTCCGAGCTTTTCCTCTGGGAGAAGAGTTACGGAAGACACAAACCCATCAACTCCTCCGGTATGCGAAACAATTTCGCGACCTTCGTAGTCCTCAAGTTGCCATCCAAGTGCATAAAGTGAAAAATGTTTATGGTTAAAGGGATGCCCGCTTCTTCCGATGATAGACTGAGGCTGGCGGGTTTTGCGGATTACATTGAATGGTATCACCTTTGCATGGTTGTAATTGCCGCTATCGGTTTGGGCTATTAGCCAGTGACTCAAGTCGTGAGCCGATGAGCTGATGCTTGCAGCGGGTGCCAGTCCGTCGAAATGTCCATAAGGAATTTGAATTATCTTTCCATCCTGCCAGGTGTACGCGGCGGCTTTGTTGGTGGCTGCCGGAAGTTCTTTAGCCAAGGCAAGCGTACGGCTCATCTCCAGCGGAACGAAAAAGCGTTCTTTCATTGTTTCTTCCCATGTTTTTCCACTTATTTTTTCAATGCAAAGCCCAGCCATGGTAAAACCCGTGTTGCAGTATCCCCATTTCGTACGAAATTCGTAAGGCGGTGTTAGTTTGCCATATTTACTAATAATGTCGGCGGGCGATAAATCGGAATTCCAGAAAGTAAAATCACCCTGGAAAGTCTCAGTCCCAAGCCGGTGGCAGAGGATGTCGGTAAGGCTAATGTGTTGGGTTACCCATGGGTCGTTAAGCAAAAGATTGGGCAACCATTTAATTACAGGGTCTTTTAGCTTACATTTTCCTTCTGCGTCGAGCATGGCAAGTGCCGTTGCCGTGAAGGCTTTGGTATTTGAACCTATCATGAACAATGTATTTTCGTCAACCTTTGTATCCTTTCCCAACTGGCAGTAGCCATATCCTTTTTCCAACACCACTTTGCCGTCTTTTACAATGGCAACCGCCACTCCTGGAATTTCCCAGTTGTGTAAAGCCCTGTTGATGTATTTATCTAGGCTATCGCTGATGAATGCCGGAGGTTTAACATTTTGAGAAAAAATGTTGACTGCCAAAAGCAGAAAAACTAAAATAAAAAATTTGTGGATAAAATATTTCATTTAAATCAGAATTTAATAAGCAAATATATTACTAATCGTGGAGGTAAAGATAAAAATCACTATAAAAATGCTGGCTTTGGTAGGCAAAGAATGTAAATAGTGTTAACAGTTTTTGAATATTAAATTTATTGTTCTGCCTACAGGCTTGTACCTTAATGAAAATCTTTTCACTAATTATGTATCTTTGCGCCTTCTTTGTTAAAGAATAAAATTTTACACGATGAATTATCAGCAAGCAGCAAACGACAATAGGAAATTTAAAAGATACACTGTAACATCGGCATTGCCTTATGCCAACGGTCCCATCCATATAGGGCATCTTGCCGGAGTTTATGTACCCGCCGATATTTATGTGCGTTACCTTCGTTCAAAAGGCGAAGATGTAATTTTCATTGGTGGAAGCGACGAACACGGAGTTCCAATTACAATTCGCGCACGAAAAGAAGGGCTAACACCTCAGCAGGTTGTGGATAAATACCACGAAATGATTAAGAAATCATTTGAAGAACTTGGAATTTCTTTCGATATTTATTCACGAACTTCCAATCAGGTTCACCACGAAACCGCATCCGGATTTTTTAAAACCTTGTATGAAAAAGGAGCCTTTATTGAAAAAACCTCGATGCAGCTTTACGATGAAGAACAACAACAATTCCTTGCCGACCGCTATGTTACGGGCACTTGTCCACATTGTGGCAACGAACGTGCCTATGGCGACCAATGCGAAAACTGCGGTACTTCGCTCAATGCTACTGACCTCATCAATCCCAAGAGTGCTTTAAGCGGCAATGTTCCGGTGATGAAGGAGACAAAGCACTGGTTTCTTCCCCTCGATGCCTACGAAGCCTGGCTTAGAAAGTGGATACTCGAAAATCATAAAAACGACTGGAAAACCAATGTTTACGGACAATGTAAGTCGTGGATTGACCAGGGACTTCAGCCACGTGCAGTTACCCGCGACCTCGACTGGGGAGTGAAAGTTCCCATTCCTGAAGCCGAAGGGAAGGTGCTTTATGTGTGGTTCGATGCCCCAATAGGATATATTTCGGCTACCAAAGAATGGGCACAGAAAAAAAATGCTGAATGCAAATTGCCGAATGCTGAATCGGAAATTGATTGGAAATTATATTGGAAGGATAAAGAAACCAAATTGGTTCATTTCATTGGTAAAGATAACATAGTGTTTCATTGCATAGTGTTTCCGGTTATGCTTCATGCCGAAGGCAGTTATATCGTTCCCGAAAATGTTCCCGCCAACGAGTTTCTGAATCTTGAAAACGATAAAATAAGCACCTCGCGCAACTGGGCTGTTTGGCTTCACGAATACCTTGAAGAATTCCCCGGCAAGCAGGATGTACTCCGCTATGTGCTTTGCGCAAATGCCCCCGAAACCAAAGACAACGACTTCACCTGGAAAGACTTTCAGGCAAAAAACAACAACGAACTGGTAGCCATCCTCGGAAACTTTGTCAACCGCACCCTGGTGCTTACCCATAAGTTTTTCGAAGGAAAAGTGCCTCAAGTAGCGGAATTAAGCGATTACGACCGCCAGGTTCTGCAACAATTTTCCTCTTTTCCCGAAAACATTGGCACGAGCATCGAAAATTACCGCTTTCGTGAAGCTCTTGGCGAAATGATGAATTTTGCACGTCTCGGCAACAAATATCTCACCGACAGCGAACCATGGAAACTCATTAAAACCGATCCCAATAGGGTGAAAACCATTCTGAACATCTCGTTGCAGATATGTGCAAACCTAAGCATTGTTGCCGAACCGTTTCTGCCTTTTACCGCTGCAAAAATTGCGTCTTTGCTTCATCTGGAAAAACATTCATGGGAAAATGCTGGCAATTCACAATTGCTGCAGGCAGGCATTCAGTTAGCTCAACCCGAACTACTGTTCGATAAAATAGATGATAGCATCATCGAAATTCAGGTAAACAAACTTTTAGACACCAAAAAAGCCAACGAGCAAGAGCCTTACCAGGCAAATCCCTCCAAACCTCTTATCGAATTTGAAGACTTCGGGAAAATTGACATCCGTACCGGAACAATCCTCGCTGCCGAAAAGGTAGCCAAAACTAAAAAGTTGCTAAAACTCACCATTGACACCGGAATTGACAAACGCGCAGTAGTTTCGGGCATTGCCGAATATTACGAACCCGAAAATATTATCGGGCAGAAGGTAAGCATTTTGGTGAATCTTGCTCCCCGCAACCTCAGAGGCATCGAAAGCAAGGGGATGATTCTTATGGCTGAAGATGCCGATGGCAGGCTGTGTTTTGTAAGCCCTACCGAACAAGTGAAAAACGGAAGTGAGGTGAAATAGTTTTTATTTCTTTAAGAAAATAATTGTAGCCCCACCAGGAATCGAACCTGGATTTAAAGTTTAGGAAACTTTCGTTCTATCCGTTGAACTATAAGGCCTAGGTATTAAGTTTAAAACTTTTGGCAAAGATATAAATTCTGCATTAAAACCGGGCTTTTTTTAATGAGAAAACGAACATAAAAACTGGATTAATATGCTATTCCTCTAATAAAACCATTGCCAGACAGCACTTTTATGTCAGCCAACAACTGCAAATTGGTATAAAAGAAAAAAATCACAAGTAGTGTAAAACTTTACAGGTTTTATTCCACACCCGAATAAATTTTTCTATTATTGCATTGCAAAAAAAATATTCAATGAAAAAGGTCTTTTTCGTATTTAACTTTCTCCTGATTGGGATTTTTTGCTTTAGTCAAGCCACAAATACAGATTACTACCAGCAAAAAAAAGAGGAAAATGCCTTTAAAGAAATTTCTTCCCGCCTTCCGGTGCTGAAATTACCTTCCGGCTACAATGCAAAATCCATGCCTTCGTATGTTGACAATTCCAAATTTGCTTTTTTCCATGAAATAATCAGTCAGGGTGATTTTCCTTCCTGCCAGCAGGTAAGTGCCATTTGTTATGATTTTACTTACGAAATTGACCGAAGCCGTAATCTTCCTGCAGATATACCTTCCAACGAATACCCGGCACATTATACATGGAACTATCTGAATTACGAAGGCTGGAATGGATCGAGCTTTTTCTTTAGTTTCGATGTAATTAACAAACAAGGTACACCCGATATTGCACACTACGGCTACGATTCGGTTGTAGGAGATATGCTATGGATGAACGGTTACGAAAATTATTACAATAGCATGCAAAACCGTATTGCAAAGGTTAACCGTATTCCGTTGAATACCGAAGATGGCATACAAACAGCAAAAGCCTTTCTGTATGACCGCCTTGACGGTTCACCGACAGGAGGAGTTTTTACTTTTAGCGCTTCCAGCCCATGGAATTACGAAAATATTCCTCAGGGAACCCCCGAAGCCGGTAAATTTATCATGATAAAATGGCTTTCGCCCGCAACGCACGGAATGACCATTGTGGGTTATAACGATTCTATCCGGTACGATTTAAACAATGACGGAATTTACTCCAACCAGCTTGACAATAATAATGATGGAGTGATAGATGTGAAAGACTGGGAAATTGGGGCTTTTATTTTTGCAAACTCTTATGGAAAAGATTGGGCTAACTTAGGTTTCTGTTATGTATTGTATAGTGCAATGGCTTTAAACTATGGCGAGGGGGGTGTTTCCGAACAATCAGGATATAGCATTGACGTTAAAGCAAATTATCAACCTCTGCTGACTATGAAAGTGAAGCTAACCCATACAAGCCGTGGAAAAATTTGTATAAAAGCAGGAGTAAGCTCTGATATTTCTGCTAACGAGCCCCAACACCTGATTGATTTTCCGATTTATAACTTTCAGGGAGGCAACCATTACCTGCAGGGAATTGACACTGCCAATTTTTATAAAACCATTGAAGCCGGATTCGACATCACCCCATTGTTAAGCTATGTTAATCCAGGTCAACAGGCTAAATTTTTTCTTGTTGTAAATGAAAATGATGCCCAGAACAGCTCCCCGGGAAGCATTCAAAATTTTTCGGTTATCAGTTATTCTGAAGGAGAACAGGAATTCCTTTCACAGATGCACGATATTAATATTGCCAACAACAGCACCACTTTACTTTCGGTAGTATCGGCAATAAATTTCGATAAAATTCAAATCAGCAACGATTATATTCCGGCTTTCACACCCGCCCAACCCTACTCTGTTCAACTCCAGGCTGAAGGCGGAACAACGCCCTATCAGTGGAATATCTTCAAAAATTATACTGTTTTACACGAAAATACTGCAATGCCCTCCACTTCTCAGAATAGCCTCCAAACCCCGAATCCTTATTCTCCAAGTGAAGGTATTGCACTGCCATTTCAGTTTCCCTTTTACGGAAAAAAATACGATTCTGTTTACATTAACCGGTTTGGATTCGTAGCATTCAGGCAAAACACCTATCCCTATCCTTATTGTAAGGATGAGGTTCTAATGATGAAATCACTTGGAAGCATCTGCGGAGTAATAGCCGAACGTATTGTAAATGAAACCACGCCGGAATGCTGGTACGAAATCTCTGCCGAAAAGGTTGATATTCGCTGGCAAATCACTGATTCCGGTTCGGGATTACCCGTTGTTCTTAATTTCTGTATTCGTCTTTTCCCTTCGGGAGAATTTGAAATAATTTATGGCGAAATTTCCAATGCCAATCTGTACCCTTTGGCACTCGGCGTTTCTGAAGGCAACGAACTGAACTTCCAATTGGAATACGAAAGAAACATGAATCAAAAGGCATTTTCTTCTTACCATTATGTTCCTGTTGCACTTCCCGAAGGTATTGAATTGAACCAGGATGGTGTACTTACATTCGAAAATTTTTCCGCTTCGGATATTTTCCGCATAACCATTCGCGCTAACGATGCAAACGGCATTTATTCTCAAAAAACCTTTACAGCTTCCAATGGGTTGGATATTAGTGTAAGCTATGTTGCCGGCAACGATGACAAAATTTCTTTGAACGAAAATGCTCTGGTACAGCTTACGGTAAAAAACACGGGTGACGCTGTTTTAAACAATATAAACCTGCAACTGAGTAACTACGAAGGAGTTTTCCAACTTACCGACAGCACCGAAACTATTTCGGTTCTGAATCCCGGCGACAGTATCACCCTGCCACAGGCTTTCGGATTTAAACTAAACAAACTTCTTAGCGATGGCTCTGTTTTTACCCTGTCAGTTTTGGCTCAGGAAGGTGAACACGAATGGATTAAATATCTGACAATTACCGTTGCATCTCCTTCTGTCGAAATTGAAGAACCTTACATTTTCGATGGCAGCAACTCCCTGCTCGACCCCGGCGAAACCGCCGAACTGATAGTGCCAGTGATAAACAAAGGCTCTCTTTTTTCGGAAAACAATGCTATTACATTATCTGTCAACGACCCCTATGTATCTGTACTGTCTTCGGTAAATGCTTCTATTGACACACTTTATCCCTCGGTTTATTCCAACCAAAGATTCCTTCTGAGCGCCTTACGCGAAACTCCCCTCGAATATTATGCCAATGTTTCTGTAAGGTTTACTAACAATTTGGGAACCGACACCCTTTATCAGTTTGCTCTGCAAATAGGTACTCCTTCGGTAGTTATAATAAGTTTAAATTCCAATACGGCTACCGCTGACAGCCTTAAAAACCTACTCGACACTTTACAGGTATCTTATAAAGTGATAGATAGTATCCCTGCTGTTCTTGGAAAAGCTTCATGTGTTTTCCTGCTTTTACCCTTCATAGGCTCAGGTCATGCTTTAACCCCTTTCGAAGGCGAATATTTGTCCAATTACCTTACCCAAGGCGGAAATCTTTACATGGAAGGTTATAAAACATGGTATTATGACGACCAGGTATCAATCAACGAATTGTTACATTATTATGGTAGTTCTTGTTCCAGGTATTATTTCGATACTATTACCGGGCAAAACAACACTATCGCCCACGATCAAAACTTTTCTTATTCCGGAGTACCCAATTATGCAATTTATCAACTGGTGCCTGGCGAAGGTTCGTTTTCACTTTTCAATAATGTTGCCCAAAGCCCGCAATGTGTTCAGTTTGCACGTGTTGATTCAAATTTCAAAGCAATTGGTTCAATGGTTTCATTCGCTAGTCTCAAAAATTTAAACGACTCTCAGGCAAAAATGAAACTGTTAAAATCGTACCTCGACTTCTTTAATGTGAATATTACAAACCTTCATCCCTTGTTCCATACTGATAGCACTTCTGTTTGCCAGGACGAAAGCATTAATTTCAGCGACGATTCATATAACAATATTGTTTCGTGGCAATGGACTTTTGAGGGAGGCAATCCTGCCACGTCTGACGAAAAACAGCCAGTAGTTTCCTATCCTGAGCATGGTGTTTACGATGTTAGCCTAAGCATTAGCGATGGAACCCAGGAACTTTCTATTGTGAAAAAGGATTATATTACCGTAAACGATTGTACTCATATTCCCGATTCGGGTGTCCAGAACGATTTTTGTGTTTATCCAAATCCGGCTGAGGATTTCATTTATTTTAAAACCTTCAATAATGTAAACCCATTTTCCAGAGTAGAGCTTTTTGATTTACAGGGAAGGACATTGTTGTCGGAAAAATTACCGAACGGATTGGCTATTTTTTACTTAGATATCAGGAAAATAAGAAGTGGTTTGTACCTTCTGAGGTTAAGCGGAAATTCCGTTTCGCAGGTAAAAAAATTAGAAATAAAGTAGAGTCGGAAATATTTTACAACTCGAAACCCATGTAATGTTGCTGTTGTTCCGCCTTGGGATAATCGAGTGAAAAATGCAAACCGCGGCTTTCTTTGCGTTCCATCGCCATTTTGATAATAAGATATCCTATGTTGATAAGGTTGCGAAGTTCGCAAAGTTTTACGGTTAGTATAGATTTGTTATACAGGTCTTCCGTTTCGCGATAAATAATATCTAACCTATCGAAAGCCCTTTTTAAGCGAAGATTGGAACGGACGATACCTACGTAATTTGTCATAATTGACTGAACTTCTTTGAGTGATTGAGTTATGAGTACCATTTCTTCGTTCAGCACCATACCTTCTGCATTCCAATCGGGAATTTCATCGCACCAGGAAATATTTTTAAACCTTTCAGCCGAATGAAGGCTTGCACGATGTGAAAAAACCAGGGATTCCAACAAAGAATTAGAAGCAAGCCGGTTTGCCCCATGCAAGCCGGTAGAAGAGCATTCGCCGGAAGCATACAGGTTAATAATGGAACTACTGGCATTTTCATCTACCTTAATCCCACCGCAACAATAATGTGCAGCCGGAACTACAGGGATCATGTCTTTTATAAAATTGATTCCAAGACTAAGGCATTTTGCATTGATAGCCGGGAAATGATTGAAAAGTTCATCCCTGTCGAGATGGCGGCAATCGAGATACACATGATCTTCGCCGCTTATTTTTAATTCATTATCAATTGCCCTTGCAACAATATCGCGCGGAGCCAGCGAGCCTCTCTGGTCGTATTTTTCCATAAAAGTATTTCCATCATAGGTTTTTAACTTAGCGCCAAAACCCCGCAAAGCTTCAGTAATGAGAAATGACGGTTTTTCGTTAGGATAATAAAGTGATGTGGGATGAAATTGGATGAATTCCATATTTTCGACGGCACCCTTGGCACGGTAAACCATTGCAATACCGTCTCCGGTAGCAATTGGTGGATTGGTGGTAGTGCCGTAAACATTTCCTGTACCGCCGGTGGCAATCATGGTAATCTTGGCAAGGATGGTATGGATTTCATTGGTTTGTTTATCCAAAACATATGCACCGTAGCAGGTGATGTCCTGGGTACGGCGGTTTACTTCTATTCCCAGATGATGTTGGGTAAGAATATCTATGGTAAAATAATTTTCGAGCAGTTCAATGTTTGGATGGTTACGTATTTGTTTTAGCAAAACCTGTTCAATTTCCAGTCCGGTTTGGTCTTTATGATGTAGCACCCGATATTCAGAGTGTCCTCCTTCCTTGGCGAGATCGTATTTTCCCGATTTGGTTTTATCAAAATCGGTACCCCAGCCTATCAGTTCTCTCACCCGTTCGGTGGATTCAGTAATGGTGATGTGAACAATTTCTTCGTTGCTGAGATTGTCTCCGGCTATCATGGTATCGCGGATATGTTTTTCGTAAGTATCAGGGGTGTACATCACTGCAGCAATGCCTCCCTGTGCATATTTTGTGGATGTTTCTTCCGCTTTCGATTTGGTAACAATGCACACTTTTCCACTGTCAGCCATTTTTAAAGCATAACTTAAACCGGCAATGCCCGAACCGATAACCAAAAAATCAACTTTCTTTCGCATTTTTTTAATTTGCCTGCAAAAGTACTAACAAAGTACAAATGCTGGTTTATAAAAAAACGTAGTTAAAAAAGTAAATTAAAACCATATGGACTGCAAAATTGTAGTAATTTTGCAGTCCATTCTGGGGCTGACTGGATTTGACAGCAAGGGAGTGGAATTGTAAGCATGCCGAGCGTTGTGTAAGTGGCTCGTTAAACCCAATGCTCACCGCCTATAAACGGCAACGATTATAATTACGCAATGGCTGCTTAATCAGGAAGATTAAGCACCCGTTTGCTCTCCGGGAAGCCCTGTCTGACGGCGTCCCGTCAAGAGCATCGCAAATGACAGACTGGTTATTCCAGGGCTTTGATGGAATGATGAGATTAAAAAGCTAAGGAGGAGGTTGGCTCGTTGTCTGCCGGCTGATTCCCGACAATTTTAAAGGCAAATAAGCATGTAGAAAGCACTTTTGCTACTTGTTTGGACCGGGGTTCGAGTCCCCGCAGTTCCACAAAAAAATGCCGGATTTTCCGGCATTTTTTTGTATACCAGATATTTACTCTATATTTATTCCTAAATTATAAAACACAAACGACCAGATGTCGGTAGCTTCGTCAATAACTTTTGAAGTAGGTTTTCCGGCGCCGTGCCCTGCCTTGGTTTCTATACGTATAAGCGTGGGATTTTTCCCGGAATTCATTTCCTGAAGTGTTGCTGCAAATTTAAATGAATGTGCAGGAACCACGCGGTCGTCGTGGTCGGCAGTAGTAATAAGAGTGGCGGGATAATCAATCCCCTTCTTTATGTTATGAAGAGGAGAATACTTCAGTAGGTAATAGAACTGTTCCTGATTGTCGCTACTTCCATAATCGCTTACCCAAGCCCATCCAATTGTAAACTTATGATAGCGAAGCATATCCATTACCCCCACTGCAGGCAACGCCACCTTAAACAAATCAGGACGCTGTGTCATACATGCGCCCACAAGTAATCCTCCGTTTGAACCCCCGTTAATGGCAAGTTTTTCGGGCGAAGTATATCCTTGTTTAATAAGATATTCTGCCGCTGCAATAAAATCGTCAAAAACATTCTGTTTTTTCAATTTGGTACCGGCTTCGTGCCAATCCTCGCCATATTCACCACCACCGCGGATGTTTGGCAATGCAAATACGCCTCCATTTTCAAGAAATATCAACCTGCTTATACTAAATGAAGGTGTTTCGCTTATGTTAAAACCGCCATAACCATACAGCAAAGCAGGGTCGTTGCCATTCAGCTCCAATCCTTTTTTGTGAACAATGAACATGGGAATTTTGGTTCCGTCCATGCTGGAATAAAATTCCTGTTTTACATCGTATTTTGAAACATCAAAATCAAGCTTTGGTTTATAAAACATTGATGTTTGCATGGTTTCAAAATCGAATGTGTAGATGGTAGTAGGAAAAGTAAAGGATGTAAATCCATAAAAAGCAATGTTTTCTCCCTTTTTCCCATTAAAACCTGTAAGCGAACCAAGTGTTGGAAACTGTAGTTCTTTTAACTTTTTCCCTTCCAGCGTATAAATATAGGCTCTGCTTGTAGCATCCTTCATGTATTGTGCAATCATGATTTTACTTGCCAGAACAATCCCTGTAAGTACATCATTCGTTTCCGGAATAATAGTTTGCCACTGTTCAGGGGCAGAATTTTTCGGATCAATCAGCATTAATTTATATTTTGGTGCCTGGTGGTTCGTAAGTAACAATAATTTGTCGCCAACATTATCCACAATGATATTTTCATAATCAAAGCCCTGAATTAACGGTTTGAATTCATTGTCTTTTTTTACAAGGTCTTTATAATACAAAGCCGTTCCATAAGTGGATTCTGTTTCAGAAAGAATCAGGAAACGACCATCTTCGGTTGCATTCACACCATAGTTGCGAAGAGGGAATTTCTTGTTTTGATATACCAGAATATCCGCTTTTTGCGGAGTTCCAACTGTATGATAATATACCTTTTGATTCTCGTTTTTATTGGTTAGTTCTGTCCCTTTATCAGGCTTATCATAACGGCTGTAATAGAAACCGTTTCCCCGCCATGAAATAGGAGAAAATTTCACCCAGAGTACTTCATCTTTTAATTTTTTGCCATCAGCAACCTCTAATATATATATTTCATTCCAATCACTTCCGGCACGTGCTATAGAATAGGCAAGGTATTTGGCATCGTTTGACACGGAAATATCAGATAAAGCAACCGTTCCGTCTTTCGACAGCAGATTGGGGTTGAGTAGTTCGCGTGGGGTACCATGTACACCTTCCTGCACATATAATATACTTTGATTCTGCATGCCGTCGTTCTTAGAAAAGAACACATATTTCCCTTCTTTAAACGGAACAGTGTATTTAGGATAGTTCCAAAGTTGTGTCAGACGTTTCCGGATTTGTTCACGATAGGGTATTTGCGATAAATATTCTTGAGTAATGGTATTTTCGACTTTTACCCATTCGGCGGTTTCGGCAGAAGTATCATTTTCCAGCCAGCGATAAGGATCTGCTACTTTTGTTCCGAAATAATCATCCACCTGATTACTTTTTTGCGTTTTAGGATAATTTAAATTTCCATTTTGTGCCGAATTTCCCTCGGCAGCAGCAGATGCATTTTCTAATTCTCCAACTTGCGAATACCCTGTATTCATAATAATTAATGCAAAAATTAATAAATAATATTTTTTTTTCATTGCGTTATATATTTTATAATAGTAACTGTTTTCAGTTGTAAATTTACACCAATTTTTTACAACCCGATATCTTTATGAAAAAATTAATTAAATCTGTTACAAGATACACACAAACACTACTAACGGAAAACAGTGTTTCCGAATCACTTGAGCCCGTTATCAGAAAAAATATTCACACAGCTTATTATCCGTCAGGAAACGTTCGGCTTCAGATAATTTTTAATGAAAGGGAAGAGGAAGAATCACGCTTTGAATATATTTACGATCTCAATAATTTACTTATCGAAGAAATTACTCACGATGAAACAGGTTCTGTTATTGAAAAAAAATGTTTCGAAAGGGACGGGAACGGTAAAATTTGTTTTGAAAAAAAGTTTTACCAGGAAGGAGAACCCGATATTATAACTTACTGCTACGACGAAACCGGAAGTTTAATATCACGGGAAACCCGTGACGAAGAAGATGATTTGCTTGAAAAAGAAGTTTTTGAATATGAAAACGGGAAATTGGTTCTGGAAAAAAAATACAACGAAAAAGAAAAACCTATACTTGAAAAAACAATAACTAGTAATGAAAATGAAAGGATTGTCGAACTGAATTTTAAGTCTCCTGAAGAAAATTACCGGCTTATAACATCTTACAACGAAAAAGGAAACCAGGAAAAAATCTGCAAATATGACAACACTGGGCGATTAGTTGAAAGAACGTTATATTTTGAGGACGATAACGGAAGAGTAATCGAAATGGAAGAGGAAACGGCTTATCTGAAAAATACAACACGGTTTTCCTATGATGGCTTTGGAAACGTTATTATGGAAGAAGAAATAAATAAAAACGGTTTGCTAACACAACGTGTGGAAAGAGAATATGATGAAATGGGAAATATTGTAACATCTCATGTTTTTATTGACGGACATGGGGTTTCTGCAAACCGGCAATACACTTACCGTTTTGTTTACGAGTTTTACGATTAAAAAGTAAGTGCTTCTTTTCCGGAATATTTCCCTATCAGTAATACTATCGGCAATATCGTATGTCTTTCTGGGAAACGTTTCCTATCAGCATAGACAAAGACGAAGCAAAAAGAAAGATAATATTTGTCTCATTTTCAACACTTAAAACTTTCATATTCCCCTTTTGCCCGGATGAGTTACAAAAGTAATTAATTTTCTTTTTGCGGGTTTTTAGCTTCACGATACCTCCCGGCATCCTTCAATGCTTTGGCGATAATCCATTCTATCTGTCCGTTGGCACTCCGGAACTCATCGGCAGCCCATTTTTCGACGGCTTCCATCACTTCCGGGTCTATACGAAGGACAAACGGTTTCTTTTTTGCCATTTTAATGATGTAAAGTACCAGCGTTTACTACCGGGCTGGCATCTTTGTCAGAGCAAAGAACAACCATCAGGTTACATACCATAGCAGCTTTTTTGTCGTCGTCCAGTTCGATAATTCCCTTGCTGGAAAGTTGATCCAAAGCCATTTCCACCATGCTTACTGCACCTTCCACAATTTTTGTCCTTGCAGCCACAATAGCTGTAGCCTGTTGCCGGCGAAGCATTGCTCCGGCAATTTCAGAGGCATAAGCTAAATAGCTGATACGGGCTTCTATCACTTTTATCCCGGCTATGCTCAGTCTTTCAGATAGCTCATGTTCCAGTACATGATTTACCTCTTCGCCACCCGAACGTAAAGTAATTTCTGCCTGGGCATCGTCAAAATTATCATACGGATAATGGCCTGCCAGCTTACGTGTAGCTGCTTCGCTCTGGATATCTACAAATTGCTCAAAGCTATTCACTTCAAAAGCCGCCTTAAAAGTATTTTCTACTTTCCACACCATCACAATGCCAATCATGATGGGATTTCCAACCTTGTCGTTAACTTTCAGAGGTTTCACGTCAAGATTGCGTGCACGGAGCGAAACCTTTTTCTTTACAAAAAAAGGATTTACCCAAAAAAAACCGTTGTCGCGTACCGTACCTTTGTATTTTCCAAAAAGGATCAATACGCTCGATTCGTTAGGGTTTACAATCAGAAAACCGGCACTGCAGAAAGCGCCGATAACAATAATAACTGTTGCTGCCACCATTATTCCCGTATGTTGGTTTAAGGTGATGAAAGCAACAAACGGCAGACCAAACGACAGAATAATAGCTATTAATCCGGTATAGCCTGATAAAGGATAATACAATTTTTCGTTTTCCATGATATTAATTTGATATTAGTTTAATTCTGCAATGCTACTAAATTTTTTAATTGCTACTACAAAATGCAAAAAATTTTTCTCACGATTCTTGGTATTCCATTTTAATCGTATATTTGCAACACGAAACATAAAAACAATTTACCATGGCTTACAAAATCAGCGAAGACTGTACAGCTTGCGGCACTTGCATAGACGAATGCCCTGTGGACGCTATCAGCGAAGGTGATATCTACAAAATTGATCCGGACGTGTGCACCGATTGTGGTTCGTGTGCCGATGTTTGCCCCATAGAAGCAATTCATCCCGAATAAAGCTGACAAATCTTACGATAATGAAAAGTCCCTGTGTTTTTCGCAGGGACTTTTTATTTAACAAACTTTCTTTTTGTTTTTTTGTTCTTAATCTTACAATCGTTATAATCTCATTACTTTTGTTTTAATATTAAACTGTCTGATTCTGCATGGATAAACTGTCCTATTTGAGCAATACCGACGACAAAATTATTGAAGAACTTTATAGTCAGTATATTGCAAATCCGAATTTTTTAGATGCCGGATGGAAGGCTTTTTTTGAAGGTTTTGAATTCCGTAAAAAAGATTTTACTCCTTCTGCTTTTCTTTCTATCCCCGACGAGTTCAAAGTAATTAACCTGATAAATGGCTACCGCGAACGCGGTCATTTGTTTACCAAAACCAACCCGGTACGTACCCGTCGCAAACATACCCCGACTTTAAACCTGGAAAACTTTGGGCTGAAGGAAGCCGACCTCAACCGTACCTTTGAAGCTGGTAACGAAATCGGAATCGGAAGAAACAGTTTACGAAACATTGTCAGCTATTTACAGAATACTTACTGCCACTCTGTTGGAGTAGAATTTGCCTTCATCCGCAACAAGGAAATCGAGCGCTGGCTAAAAGAAAAGATGGAACCGGTAAAAAATGCTCCTTCTTTTACGGTAGAAGAAAAAATACATATCCTTGAAAAGCTGACAGAAGCCGTCTTTTTTGAAAAATTTTTGCACAAAAGATTCCAGGGGCAGAAACGCTTTTCGCTGGAAGGCGTGGAAGCTCTCATTCCGGCGCTGGATGCGGTAGTGGAAAAGGGAGCAACGCTTGGTGTTCAGGAATTTGTCATCGGGATGCCACACCGCGGTCGGCTGAATGTCCTTGCTAACATTTTGAAAAAGAAATACAAGGATATTTTCCTTGAGTTTGAAGGAAAAGAATATGAAGATCAAACCCTGATGGGAGACGTAAAATACCATCTGGGCTATTCCAATAACCGCTTTACCCGCGACGGAAAGCCTGTCCATCTTACACTTTCGCCAAACCCATCTCATCTGGAAGCTGTTAACCCGGTAGTGGAAGGCATCGTTCGCGCCAGGCTCGACGGCGAATACAATGGAAATACCGATGCAATAGTTCCCATCCTCATTCACGGAGATGCTTCGGTTGCAGGTCAGGGTATCATTTACGAACTGCTTCAGATGTCGGAACTGGAAGGCTATCGCACTGGCGGAACCATACACTTGGTAGCCAATAATCAGATTGGTTTCACAACCAACTACCTCGATGCCCGCTCAAGTGTTTATTGCACCGACATTGCCAAAATCATCCAATCGCCTATTTTTCATGTAAATGCCGACGATGTGGAGGAAGTGGTTTATACGGTGCAGCTTGCTATGGAGTACAGGCAACGTTTTCATAAAGACGTGTTTATTGATTTGCTCGGTTATCGTAAATACGGTCATAACGAAGGTGATGAGCCCCGTTACACCCAGCCAGTTTTATATAAAATCATTGAAAAACACCCAAATCCGCAGGAAATTTATGCTCGCAAACTGACGGAAGAAAACAGCCTGAATACAGCAGAAATCAAATCCATTGAAAATACCTTTAACGAAAAGCTGGAAAACTGTCTTGCCCAATCTCTTCTTTCGGAAAAAACCAAAGCCTATGCTTTTTTTGAAAAAGACTGGGAAGGAATACAAAAAGCGGAAGAAACGGATTTTGACCGTTCGCCGGATACTTCTGTTTCTTACGAAACGCTTAAAATCTTAACCGAACACATCACTTTGCTGCCCGAAGACAAACAGTTTTACCGTAAGATAATGAAGTTGCAGGAAGAACGCCGACAGATGGTTTTCGAAAAAAATGCACTCGACTGGGCAATGGGTGAGTTGCTTGCTTACGCAACTCTGCTCAACGAAGGATTCCCGGTACGGCTTAGCGGGCAAGATTCCCGGCGAGGCACTTTCTCGCACCGGCATTCGACTCTTACCGTCGAAGATTCAGAAGAACAGTATTCCCCATTGAATCATATCGGCGAAAGTCAGGCTCCTTTTTCCGTTTACAACTCCCTGCTTTCGGAGTATGGAGTGCTTGGTTTTGAATATGGATATGCCCTGGCTACCCCTAATGCGCTTACCATCTGGGAGGCACAGTTTGGTGATTTTTCCAATGGAGCGCAAATCATTATTGACCAATACATCAGCAGTGCCGAAGAAAAATGGAAGGTGATGAACGGATTGGTAATGCTGCTGCCTCACGGCTACGAAGGCCAGGGTCCCGAACATTCCAGCGCCCGTCTGGAACGTTTTCTTACCCTCTGTGCCGACAACAACATGCAGGTTGCCAACTGTACCACTCCTGCTAATTTCTTCCACCTGCTTCGTCGGCAGCTTCACCGGAATTTCCGTAAACCGCTGGCAGTGTTTACACCCAAAAGTCTGCTACGGCATCCGCTTTGCGTTTCCCCGCTGGAGGGTTTTACTTCGGGTAGCTTCAGCGAAGTACTCGACGATGCTTTTGCCGACCCGCTGAAAGTGAAAAAGGTTCTTCTCTGCACAGGAAAGATTTTTTACGAACTACTGGAAGAAAAGCAGAAACTGAATGCAGAAGAAGTTGCCATTGTTCGCATTGAACAGTTATACCCTTTCCCTGCTTTGCAAATTGAAGAGATTTTAAAAAAATACAGGCAAACAAGCCAGTGCCTTTGGGTACAGGAAGAACCTGCAAACATGGGCGCATGGACTTTCGTTTCGCGAAATTTTAGACTTGCGGATATTATGTTGGTTGCACGTCCCGAAAGCGGGAGTCCTGCCACCGGTTCGTCCAAACTGCATACACTGCGGCAAAGGAAAATCGTGGAAAAAGCATTCGGCGAGTGCATTTGCGATCAAAGCGAAGAGTACTGCAAAATGACCTGCGCACTTAAAGAATGGCATTATGTGAAAAGTACTTAAAGTGAGCTAAAGTTTAGAGTACATAGAGTTGAACAAATTGAAATTTTGACATTCTATGCACTGATTAATTTAAAACGAGTTTGTTATGATATTAGAAATTATAGTTCCCAGCCCGGGCGAATCCATCTCACAGGTACAATTAGTTACCTGGCTGGTAAAGGAGGGTGAAACGGTAGAAAAAGATCAGGAACTGGCAGAGATAGATTCCGACAAAGCCACTTTTACCGTAAACGCCTCCGAAGCCGGTAAAATTCATCACCTTGTAGCAGAAGGCGACATAATTCCCGTTGCAACAGTTATTTGCACGTTGGACACTGAAGCTGTTGAGCAAATGATAGTTAATAAAGAAGAAATTCCGCCGGCTGCTCCTGCTCAACCCGCAAAATCTGCCCCTGTGCATATTTCGCCTCTGGCAAAAAAAATGATGGAAGAAAACCGGCTTACCGAAAATGAAGTGATGGAAAATTTCCGCATCGGGAAAAAGGAAGTGCAGCAGTCATTGGAAATCCGATCTGTGGAAAAGGAACAACCTTCTCCGACTTCTTTGAACAAAGAATTGCAAAGAAGGGATAGCGAACGCAAAAAGATGAGCATGCTCAGGCAAAAGCTTTCGCAAAGGCTGGTTGCCGTGAAAAACGAAACTGCCATGCTCACCACTTTCAACGAGGTAAACATGAGCCGGGTACTCTCACTCAAAAATCGTTACAGCGATAAGTTTAAAGAAAAATATGGCATTTCCCTCGGATTGATGTCGTTTTTTACCAAAGCCGCAACCTTAGCTCTCGAAGCCTACCCGCAGGTAAACTCCATGATAGACGGCAACGAACTGATAACTTACAAATATGCCGATGTTTGTATCGCGGTAAGCACTCCCAAAGGACTGATGGCTCCGGTTATACGCAATGCCGAAAGCCTCAGTTTGGCAGAAATGGAAATTAAAATCAAAGAATTAGCCACCAAAGCGCGTGATGGCAAAATTACCCTCGAAGAACTTACCGGGGGCACCTTTACCATCACCAACGGCGGGGTGTTCGGCTCGTTATTTTCCACGCCTATCATCAATCCGCCTCAAAGTGCCATCCTCGGAATGCACAACATCGTAGAACGACCCATTGCCATAAACGGGAAAGTGGAAATTGCACCAATGATGTATGTCGCCCTTTCGTACGACCACCGTGTTATTGATGGCCGAGAATCGGTTAGTTTTCTGATAAAAGTAAAAGAACTGGTGGAAGATCCGCTTAAAATGCTCTTCCCTGGCGGCGACCCGGAAAAAGTATTGCTTAATCTTCTCTAAATCTCGTAATCCGCTATTATCCTCTTGTCGCGGATTTTACCAAGTTCTTTCACCACCCTCAGGTGCTCCGGGTGTACCTGGTAGGCATCCAAGGCATCACGATTTTCAAATTCGGAATACAGGGCGACGTCGAAAGCCGCATCCGAAACATTGAAATTAAGCCCCACTTCGTAATGGATCATGCCAGGCACTATTCCTTTTATACCTTCCAGCAGGTTCTTCATCACAACGGCATTTTCTGCCTTGGTTCTTCCTTCCGCATTTCCTTTCAGCGTCCAGCAAACAATGTGTTTTATCATAGTAGAAAAGTTTTTAAAGTTTGCAAATCTTATAAATTTTTATGGAGAATTTGACAGAAATTAAGCCTTCATTCAGTACCAATGATTAATAAATAGGAAACATCTTCCCACTACTCAGGAATTGCTTTCCACTTGCCAGGAACTGTTTTTTTTTGTTCGAAAGCATTGCGTAACCTTCATTTTGTTTTCCTGCCATTATGAATCAAATTTCTTTATCCGCGAAACTTTATACTTTGTCTGTCAAAATCTGAAACCGGATACTAAATAGTCTCCTTTACGGGCGACAGAAAAATATTATCTTTGCCCGTCAAATTTCAGCATGAGCGATATTCTTTCTCATCTTAACGAATCACAACGTAAAGCAGTGGAACATACTAACGGACCTGTAATGGTAATTGCAGGAGCCGGTTCGGGGAAAACCCGCGTGCTTACCTATCGTGTTGCCATGTTACTCGAAAAGGGAGTTGACCCTTTTAATATTCTTGCACTGACGTTTACCAACAAGGCTGCCCGCGAAATGAAGGAGCGTATTCTTACCATAGCGGGAAATAGCGAAGCCCGCAATGTATGGATGGGAACTTTTCATTCCATCTTTGCAAGGATACTGCGAATAGACGGACACCTGCTCGGATATCCTTCCCACTTTACCATTTACGATACCGACGACAGCAAGAGCCTGCTGAAAGCCATAGTGAGAGAACTTAACCTCGACCCCAAAGTGTACCAGGCATCTTCTCTTTTAAGCCGTATTTCAGCCTGCAAATCTAACCTGATTTCAGCCGGAGATTATAACCGTAACGAGGAACTCACAGAGTACGACCGTACTTCGGGGAGACCTTTTACAGGAACCATCTTTACAAAATATGCCGATCGGTGTTTTAAGGCTTCGGCTATGGACTTCGATGACCTGCTGTATTTTACCAATATACTGCTACGCGATTTCCCGGAAATATTGTTCAAATACCAGCAAAAATTCAAATATATTCTGGTTGACGAGTACCAGGATACTAACTTTGCCCAATATCTGATTGTTAAACAACTGGCGGCAAAACACGAAAACATCTGCGTTGTAGGCGACGATGCACAAAGCATTTACGGTTTCAGGGGCGCCAATATCCAAAATATACTCAATTTTCAAAAAGACTATCCGGAAGCAGTTGCTTATAAACTGGAGCAAAACTACCGCTCAACCAAGGTGATAGTGAATGCTGCCAACAGTATTATTGCCAATAATAAAACCCAGTTACAAAAAACCATATGGACCGATAACGACGAAGGAACTCTTATTACTTTATTACGGGCATCGAGCGATAATGAGGAGGGAACTCTCGTGGCGCAATCTGTTTTTGAAAATAAAATGAATTTGCAACTGTCCAACAGCCAGTTTGCCATATTGTACCGTACCAACGCCCAAAGCAGAGCTATTGAAGAAGCCTTTCGCAAAATGAATATTCCCTACCGCATCTACGGGGGACTATCGTTTTATAAAAGAAAAGAAATCAAAGACCTGTTAGCTTATTTCCGGCTTGTAATCAATCCTAACGACGAAGAGGCACTTAACCGTATCATTAATTATCCGGCAAGAGGAATTGGAAAAACCACCATGGAAAAAATTGTGGTACTTTCCGGTGAGAAGGGGAAAAACCCATGGCAAATCGTAGAAAATCAGCAATGCCTTGAACCTGTGCTGAATTTGGGGACATTGCACAAAATTAGCGACTTCGTTACCATGATAAACAGCTTCAGGATGCAATTGCTCAATAAAAATGCCTATGAACTGGCAAGGCACATTGCCCTGTCGAGCGGGCTGATGAAAGAATTGCAGGAAGATGCCACTCCGGAAGGAATCAACCGCACAGAAAATATTGAAGAACTGTTAAATGCCATAAAAGATTTTTCAGAAAAAGAATCGGAAACCGTATTCGAAAACCCGGAAGCACCACCGCCCTCCATTCGTACCCTCGATGAATTTATGAGCGAAATAGCTTTGCTTACTGATGCCGATGAAGAAGATGACGACGATACCGAAAAAGTTTCGCTGATGACGATCCACCAGAGCAAAGGACTTGAGTTTCCCTATGTTTACATCGTGGGACTCGAAGAAAACCTGTTTCCTTCGCTGCAATCGCTGAGCAGCCGCGCCGACCTGGAGGAAGAACGCCGCCTTTTTTATGTTGCACTTACCCGTGCCGAACGCAAAGTTACTCTGGCTTATGCCGAAAGCCGTTACCGTTGGGGAAATCTAACCCTTTGCGAGCCCAGCCGTTTTATCGAAGAAATTGATCCCCGATACCTCGACCTGCCGAAAAAAATTTCTACTCCGAAAAATCTTTTTTACGACGACGATTTTGTAAAACCCGGCTCAGCACTTTCCGGTTTCAAACCTAAAAATTTTACCAAGGTGTCGGAGATTTCCAATAAATCTCCCAAAGCAGCAATTTCAACCACAGAAGCCTCTGATCCTGCTCTTATTCAGCCGGGTATGGAGGTACTGCACCAATCCTTCGGGCAAGGAAAGGTTATCAATGTAGAAGGTAGCGAAGGCAATCGCAAAGCTACCGTTTTCTTCCCGGGAGTAGGACAAAAGCAATTACTTCTTAAATTTGCCAGGCTTAAAATTGTAAATTCGGCATAACACGGGATGAAATTTTCAATGTTTTTATCTGCCAATATGATAAGACGTTGAATTTCTTTTTGTACTTTTGCAAAATACTTCGTTCAACGACACAATTATCTTTATATATCTGTTGGCAAATTATTGGATCAGCCCGATAATATTTCGGGGAAGTTTATTCAGACAAAAAAATTTTAAATTTTACGCATGGAATATAATAATGGACTTACCAAATTGATTATACCTGAATACGGAAGATGTATTCAGGGCATGGTGGAATACATAGTGGAAGTAGCCGATCGCGAAAAACGCAACCGGATGGCAAAAACCATTGTAAACCTGATGGCACAAATGCATCCCGAAACCCGTGAAGTGGGTGATGTAAAACGTAAATTGTGGGACCACCTGTTTATCATGTCCGATTTTAAATTGGATGTAGATGCACCCTATCCCAAACCCGAGCCCCAGGAATTGTATTCAAAACCCCCAAAACTTCCCTATCCCGAAAATCATATCACCTTCAAGCATTACGGGAAAAATACGGAACATTTCATAGAAAAAGCTTTACTGATGGAAGACGGTGCGGAAAAAGATGCTTTTGTAAAAGCAATAGCCAACCATATGAAAAAGAGTTATCTTACGTGGAACCGAGAATCCGTAAATGATGAAGTGATTTACGAACACCTTAGCCTGCTTTCACAAGGCAGACTCAAACTGAGTGAGGATGCCCGTCTGACAAATTCTATTGATTTACTTCCGCCCAAAGTGAAAAAAATTAAATTCCAGGATAAAGTTAACCAGAAACATGCGAAAAATTATCGCAACAACTGGAAAAGAAAAAATGGAGAGTACAATAAATAATTGATAATAAATTTATTATTTTTTTATGCTTTCATTCAGGATTAATGGTGGGCATCGTCTGCATGGGGAAATTCTTCCCCAGGGAGCCAAAAACGAAGCCCTACAGGTGCTGTGTGCAGTATTGCTTACGCCGGAAGAAGTAAATATTTCCAATGTCCCAGATATCAGGGATGTAAACGTACTCATCGAATTGCTTTCCGAAATGGGGGTGGCAGTGATGAAAAAAGCCCCCGGTACCTGGTCGTTTTGTGCCCGCAGCATTGATTTTGCTTACCTGCAGTCGCCTGAATTCCAGAAAAAAGCTTCTTCACTCAGAGGCTCCATCATGATAATTGGACCCCTGCTTGCCCGTTTTGGAAAAGGTTTTATTCCCCAACCAGGTGGTGATAAAATTGGGCGCCGCAGACTCGACACCCATTTTACCGGTTTGCGGCAGTTGGGTGCTATTTTTACTCATGATGCACAAAACGGATGTTATAATGTACACGCCGACAAGCTTACGGGATGTTACATTTTGCTCGACGAAGCTTCCGTTACCGGAACAGCCAATGTGCTCATGGCAGCCGTACTCGCACAGGGTACAACCACAATTTTTAATGCCGCCTGTGAACCCTATGTGGTACAATTGTGTAATATGCTTATTCGTATGGGCGCAAATATCGGCGGAGTGGGATCCAACCTACTTACCGTGCAAGGGGCTAACAGTCTGAAAGGCTGTGAACATCGTTTACTGCCCGATATGATTGAAATCGGAAGTTTTATCGGCCTTGCGGCTATGACCGCTTCCGAAATAACCATCAAAAACAGCAACTATGCTTCTTTGGGCATTATTCCCGATGTATTCAGACGTTTAGGCATTTCTCTTGAAAAAAGAAACGACGATATTTTTATTCCTGCCCAAGAACATTATGAAGTAGAATCATTTATGGATGGTTCCATCATGACCATAGCCGATGCCCCATGGCCCGGTTTTACACCCGACCTTATTAGTATAGCCCTTGTTGTGGCTACCCAGGCTAAAGGAAGTGTGCTGATTCATCAGAAAATGTTTGAGAGCCGTTTGTTTTTTGTTGACAAACTGCTTGATATGGGAGCCCAGATAATTTTATGCGATCCCCATCGTGCCACGGTAATCGGTCTTAACCGTCAGCACCAACTCAGGGGAATCCGCATGAGTTCGCCCGATATCAGGGCTGGTGTAGCCTTACTAATTGCCGCCTTTTCTGCCCAGGGTACAAGCATTATTGATAATATTGAACAAATTGACCGCGGTTATCAGGACATTGACGGTCGCCTTCGCAAATTAGGCGCCGACATTCAACGAATTTGACCGTTTTGCTGACAATTTGTCGTTTGTTTCTCAATGGCAAAGCTTTTGATACATACAAACGGCAGCCCTAAAACTGCCGTGGTATGTGTATTAATATCCTGTAAAAAGGCATTTAATCACCAAGAAACACACTATCTGCTTATTAACAATAAATTGAATTACCAATGATCGGAAAGAAAAAAAATAAAACAGAAAACGAGCCAACTCCTGAAAATACCGATAATGTGCAAAAAACACAAGAAACTGCAGAAAAACACAATGACGGGGAAACGATGGAAGAATGCAATGCCGACCAGTTACAATTGCAATTGGATGAATTGAATGACAAATATCTCCGTTTGTACTCAGAATTTGATAATTATCGCAAACGCACACTGAAAGAACGCATTGAAATGAGTAAAAATGCTTCAGAAGAAATAATTGTTACGCTGTTACCTGTTATTGACGATATGGAACGTGCCATTAAATCTTATGGCGATTCTGAAGAATTAAAACCGATGAAAGAAGGAAATGTATTGATTTATAATAAATTACTTTATATATTACAGCAGAAAGGCTTGGAAGTTATGCAAACTGTAGGCAACGATTTTGATACCGACTTTCATGAAGCAGTTACCCATATCCAGGCACCGGATGATTCTCTGAAAGATAAAATAGTAGATGAAATTCAAAAAGGATATTTGCTTAACGGAAAAGTAATCCGCTTTGCAAAAGTAATCATCGGAAATTAACAGTTTTTTTACATTCAATCAGTTACAAAGTGGCAAAAAGAGATTTTTACGAAATATTGGGCATAAACCGCAATGCAAACGAAGCCGAAATTAAAAAGGCATACCGTCAGAAAGCATTGCAATACCACCCCGATAAAAACCCCAATAACAAAGAAGCGGAAGATAAATTCAAAGAAGCAGCCGAAGCTTACGAAGTGCTGAGCAACCCCGAAAAGAAAAGCCGGTATGATCAGTTTGGACACGATGGCGTTCGTGGCATGGGAAACCAGGGTTTCGGTGGCGGAATGAGCATGGATGATATTTTCAGCCAGTTTGGCGACATTTTTGGAAACGCTTTTGGCGGAGCTTTCAGTGGATTCGGCAGCGGTTTTGGCGGAGGTGGTGAGCGCCGCCGCAGGGTAAGCAAAGGCACAAACCTCAGGGTGAAAGTAAGCCTCACGCTCGAAGAAATTGCCAAGGGGACTGAAAAAAAAATTAAAGTGAATAAACTAATTGCCTGCCAAGTCTGTGGCGGCTCGGGTGCTAAAGGCGGTTCATCTTTTTCAACCTGTACAACCTGCCATGGAACCGGGCAGGTAACCCGCGTAACCAATACTTTTATCGGACAAATGAGCACTACCGGCATCTGCCCGCATTGTAACGGCGAAGGACGCCTGATAACTGATAAATGCCTTTCGTGCGGAGGAAACGGGGTGGTGAAAGGAGAAGAAATCATCAGCATCAATATCCCCGCCGGAGTTTCTGAAGGGATACAACTCAGTGTTAGCGGAAAGGGAAATGCCGCTCCACGTGGAGGAATCCCCGGTGATTTGATAGTATTAATTGAGGAAACCCGGCACAACGAACTGGAACGCGACGGAAACAACCTGATTTACGAACATTTTATCAGCTTCCCCGAAGCAGCACTGGGTACAACGATAGATGTGCCAACCATCGAAGGGAAAGCCCGTATAAAAATCGATCCCGGAACCCAACCGGGAAAAGTTTTACGGCTGAAAGGGAAAGGATTACCCTCCGTCAACACGTATGGAAGAGGAGATTTGCTGGTCAATATCAGCGTGTGGACGCCACAAAATCTTACCAAAGAGGAAAAAAACCTTCTTGAACGATTGCAAACAGCCGAAAATTTCCAACCCCATCCCACCAGCCGCGATCGTAATTTTTTCGACAGAATGAAAGAAATGTTCCGGTAGAATCCGAATTTGTTAATTTTTAATAAATATCTCTTCCCGGTTTGAAATATTGATAATTTTACCTCAAAAAACATGAATCAGGATATATTGCACATTCGGCAGGTGAGCAAAAAATATGTAAATCACTTGGCTCTGAATAATGTAAGCATTTCGGTTCCGGAAAATAGCATTTTTGGGTTGTTAGGACCCAACGGTGCAGGCAAAACCACCCTTATCCGGATCATCAACCAAATTACAGGACCCGATACCGGAGAAATTATCTTTCAAAACGAAAAACTGCAGCCCATACACCTTGCAAAAATAGGATACCTCCCCGAAGAACGTGGATTGTACAAAAAAATGAAGGTTGGCGAACAAGCTTTATATCTTTCGCAATTAAAGGGACTTAGCCGCCAGGATGCCCTGAAATCGCTGAAATATTGGTTCGAAAAATTTGAACTCAAGGAATGGTGGAACCACAAGGTGGAAGAACTTTCGAAAGGCATGCAACAAAAAGTGCAGTTCATCATAACGGTAATTCACAAACCCCAGCTTTTGATTTTTGACGAACCCTTCAGTGGTTTCGACCCAATTAATGTGAACTTATTGAAAGAAGAAATCCTTTCGTTGCAAAAACAGGGTGCTACCATCATTTTTTCTACCCATAATATGGCTTCGGTTGAAGAGCTTTGCGACCACATCGCACTTATCAACAAATCGGAAAAAATATTGGATGGCAGAGTAAAAGAAATTAAAAACACCTATAAATCAAATACTTTTGGAATAGAGTTCACCAACGCCCGTCTGCCTTTAGTTTCCATCTTACAGCCCGGATACGACATTATCAACTACCATGCCGACGACGAATTACACAAAGCCGACATTAAAATTCCGGCAGGTATTTCTCCCAACAAGTTGCTTGAGGTACTGATACCACACGTCGAGTTGCATGCATTTAACGAAGTACTTCCCACCATGAACGATATTTTTATCCGTACCGTAACCCATGCGGCCGCTTCTTTGTCGTAAACCCTCAAACCCTTTCGTTATGAATAAAATTATACTCATCATACAACGCGAATACCTTACCAGGGTTAAAAAAAGATCATTTATCGTGATGACGATTCTGGGACCCCTACTGATGGCTTCTTTGATGATAGTTCCCATTTACTTGGCTACGGTATCCGACAAAACCCATGTTATACAGGTGGTTGACGAAACAGGAATTTTCTTTAATAAGTTTCGCGATGCAGATAAAATTAAATTCAAATATGTTTTGCAGGATATAAACGTTGCTAAAGAAGCCCTGCAGTCATCGGGCGATTATGCCGTTTTGTACATTCCGAAAACTGAAATAGCCATCCCGGAAAACGCAATAATATACTCGGATAAACAACCAAGTCTCACGATTAAAGAATATATTTCCAATACCATGCAAAAAGAGATCGAAAAAATGAAGATGAAAGCTTCCGGTCTCGACGAAACCATTTTACAATCCATAAAAGCCAACGTGAAACTTTCCACCATAAAATTAGAAGCCGGAGGTGAAGAAAAAAGAAGTTACACCGAGGTTAGTATGGTACTGGGCATGTTTGCCGGAATCATGATTTATTTTTTTATTTTTCTTTTTGGTTCACAGGTAATGCGGGGTGTGATAGAGGAAAAAACAAGCCGTATTGTAGAGGTTATCATTTCATCGGTAAAACCATTTCAGTTAATGATGGGGAAAATTATAGGGGTCGCATTGGTAGGTCTTACCCAGTTTTTGCTATGGGTGGTACTTACATTTGCAATTGTTACTGTTTTTAAGACCAGTTTTCCTGATAAATTTTCGTTACAAAATAGCGAACAAAAAATGATAAGTAGTTCTCAGCTTGTACCAGCTACTGACAGTACCACCCCAAAAGCTGATGAGATGCCGGAAACGCAAAAAATAATGGAAGCCATTGCTTCGGTGGATTTTGGGGTAATGATAGCCGCTTTCATTTTCTATTTTCTTTTCGGATACCTTTTGTATGCCGCTTTGTTTGCCGCTATTGGTTCGGCGGTGGATAACGAAGCCGACACCCAGCAGTTTATGCTTCCAGTAACCATTCCGCTTATTTTTGCGATAGTAATGGCGCAATATGTTATCAACAACCCCGACGGACCACTTTCCTTCTGGCTATCCATTATACCACTTACTTCACCGATAATTATGATCATCCGTATTCCTTTCGGTGTTCCATTTACCGACCTGGCTTTGTCGGTTGTTCTGCTTATTCTGGGTTTTTTTGCCTGCACCTGGCTTGCCGGGAAAATCTACCGGACAGGAATACTTATGTATGGTAAAAAAGTGGATTATAAAGAATTATGGAAATGGATCAGCTATAAAGGCTGAGGTAATAAAACCAACAAGCTATGCCCCGGATTTTAATCATTGATGACGAAAAAAGCATACGAACTACCCTTCGCGAAATTCTTGAATACGAAAAATACACTGTGGAGGATGCCCCGGACGGACTTACAGCCATCGAAATGGTGAAAAATATCGCTTACGATGTGATTCTTTGCGACATAAAAATGCCCCAGATGGACGGCATCGAAGTATTGGAAGCCATTCAGAAAATTTCCGACAGCCCCGTAATCATGATTTCAGGACATGGAACCATTGATACCGCTGTAGAAGCCATAAAAAAGGGTGCGTACGATTATATTTCAAAACCTCCTGACCTTAACAGGCTGCTGGTGAGCCTTCGCAATGCTCTTGACAAAAGAAACCTGATTACCGAAACAAAAATTCTTCGGAAGAAAGTGGGTAAATCCTACGAAATGATTGGAAACGCTCCAGCGATTCAAAAAGTGAAGGAAATGATTGAAAGGGTGGCTCCAACCAATGCAAGGGTGTTGATTACTGGTGATAACGGCACAGGAAAAGAGTTGGTTGCACGCTGGCTTCACGAACTTAGCAACCGGGCAGAACAACCATTTGTAGAGGTAAATTGCGCTGCAATTCCTTCCGAACTTATCGAAAGTGAATTGTTTGGACACGAAAAAGGTTCCTTCACCTCGGCGATAAAACAACGCAAAGGTGATTTTGAACAAGCCGACGGGGGAACTTTATTCCTCGATGAAATAGGTGACATGAGTCTTTCGGCACAGGCTAAGGTACTGCGTGCCCTTCAGGAAAATAAAATCATGCGTGTGGGAGGCGAAAAAGACATACCGGTAAATGTAAGGGTGATTGCCGCTACCAACAAGGACCTAAAAACTGAAATTGAGAATAAGAATTTCCGCGAAGACCTTTATCATCGTTTGAGTGTTATCATTATTCATGTTCCCTCTCTCAATGAAAGAAAAGACGATATTCCTTTGCTTGCACAACATTTTATGCAGGAATACTGTCAGTTACAGGGAAAAGCTCTGTTAAATTTTATGCCCGAAGCCTTTACGCTACTGCAAAATATCTGGTGGACAGGTAATATCCGCGAACTCCGCAATGTAGTGGAACGGCTTGCTATTCTTTGCGATAACGATATTACGACGGACGATATCAGACAGTATGTAATGCCGCTTAATACAAAATAACCTGGAATAGAAAAAAGCAGCTATTTTAATTATCCAAACCAATTCGGATAAATACTTTATTGTCCCGATGTGTTTTTTAAGAAAAACGAACCAGTAGTTGCCGGGCAGTAAAAACAAAAAGGCATCCCAAACAAATGGAATGCCTAAGGGTTTTGTTCCGGCAAATAATTGTCAGGCGCTCATGGTTTCCACTTCGGCGCTCACTTTTTTAATCAATCCCTGTAATACATTGCCGGGACCTACTTCAATAAAGGTAGTAGCTCTGTCGGCTATCATATTGCGCGAGATTTGTGTCCAGCGTACGGGTGAAGTAAGCTGTGCGATAAGGTTCTTTTTAATGGCAGCGGGATCGGTATAAGGCAAGGCATCCACATTCTGGTAAACGGGGCAAACGGGAGTATTAAAAGCCGTAGCATTGATGGCTTCGGCAAGTTCAATCCTTGCGGGTTCCATCAGCGGAGAATGGAAAGCTCCGCCCACTTTAAGCGGCAACGCACGTTTGGCTCCGGCGGCTTTCAGCTTTTCGCAGGCAATCTCAATTCCTTTGATCGAACCGGAAATAACCAACTGTCCGGGAGTATTATAATTGGCAGGAACCACTATTTCATCAATCGTCTTCAGCGTTTCTTCCACCACTTCGTCCGATAGTCCGATAATGGCAGCCATGGTTGAAGGTTCTTTTTCGCAGGCTTTCTGCATGGCCATGGCGCGGGCATAAACTAATTTTAACCCATCTTCAAACGAAAGGGCTTTGTTTGCCACCAATGCCGAGAATTCGCCCAATGAATGTCCGGCAACCATATCGGGTTTAAAATCGTTGCCTAAGGTAGCGGCAAGAATAACGGAATGCAGGAAAATAGCCGGCTGGGTAACTTTGGTTTGCCGGAGGTCTTCATCGGTTCCGTTAAACATCAGGTCGGTAATCCGGAAACCTAATATTTCATTGGCTTTTTCAAACATCTTTTTGGCGAGGGGGGAATTATCGTGTAAATCTTTTCCCATCCCTACATATTGGGCGCCCTGCCCTGGAAAAACGTATGCCTTCATGTTAGCTTGGGGTTTGGAGTTATGAGTTTGGAGCGTCAACCCTATTCTTTATTTTGGATTCTTATTTTAAAATCGAAACTCTTACTTTTGAGGTCTAACTTTACCTTAGTTTCTTCTTCCTAAGAAACGGAGCAGGAAGAGGAAGAGGTTGATAAAGTCGAGGTATAGAGACATTGCCCCCATGATGGTAAGTTTACGGGTAGATTCGGTGCCATATTCTGTACCTGCACCAATGCGTTTTAGTTTCTGAACGTCGTAAGCGGTAAGCCCGGTAAAAATAACCACACCAAGAAAACTGATGATATAACCCATGTCTTTGCTGTCCATAAACATATTTACAAGGCTGGCAATAATAATTCCAATCAAGCCCATCATCATAAGAGAGCCGAGTTTGGTAAGATCTATTTTGGTAGTGTAACCCATAACTGCCATAATGCCGAACATTCCCGAGGTAACCAAAAAAGTAGAGAAGATAGAACCAAGTTGGTAAGCCGCAAAAATGAAGCTAAGACTCATTCCCATCAGAATAGCAAAAACGGCAAATAAAAGAGTGATGGCAGAACCTGAAAGGCGTTGAAAACCGAACGACATCAGCATTACAAAGCCTAATGGAGCAAAGGTAACTATCCAGCCTAAGCCAGTCATTCCGGTTTGGGAGTTGAAAAGCATTCCGAGTAATTCTTTGTTTGTTCCGAAATAAAAAGCTGTAAGAGCGGTTATTGCCAAAGCAAGGAACATCCAGGTAAATACACCCGAAATAAAGGTTTTGGCTACAGGAAGGCTTTCGGTGCGTTCCTGCTGAAGGAAATTGAAATTGTTTTGATTTTCGTACATTTTCTTAAAATTTTAAAATGCAAAATTACGGAAAAAGGAATTGCAAATAATAAGCCATATCAGGGTGCGACTGACAAGATGGCAAGGTTTTAACAAAATTTGAGATTTTTTGGTTAAATAAATTCAAAAACGAGCAAATTTATGAGGGTTACAAAACATGAAAAACCAAGTACAATTAAAGGCTTAAGGCAATTTAGTTGCTTCTAATGTAACTTGGATGAAATCAAATGCAGAAATTCCGACCGGGTTTTGTCAACCAGGAATGCCCCGGTAAAGTCAGAAGTAGTGGTTACCGAGTTTTGTTTCTGGATACCCCGCATACTCATGCACATATGCACTGCTTCAATAACCACTGCAACACCAAGCGGATGTAAAGTATTATGAATAGCTTCTTTAATTTGGGTGGTCAATCTTTCCTGTACCTGCAAACGACGGGCGTAGGCATCTACTACACGTGGAATTTTGCTTAATCCAACAATATAACCGTTTGGAATATAAGCAACATGGGCTTTCCCAAAGAAAGGGATCATGTGATGTTCGCACATGGAATATATTTCTATGTCTTTCACTATCACCATTTGTTTGTAATCTTCCTTAAACATTGCCGAACGAAGGATTTCTTCCGGATTGAGGTCGTAACCGTGGGTAAGAAACTGCATGGCTTTGGCGATGCGTTCGGGTGTTTTCAACAAACCTTCCCGTCCGGGGTTCTCACCTATCAGTTTAAGGATCTCGGAATAATGGTAAGATAACTTTTTGATGATTTCGAGGTTGTACAAATCCAGTTTTTCGTAACCTTCACGGGTTTCGTAATCGTCCATCAAGTTTTCTTTTATCATTCCCTTATCAATTTCGCTACTCATTTCCTGGATTTTTTAGTTTCCAAAATATTCAACAAAATTATTTTCTGTTTCTTCTAATTTTACGGAGTGCAATTCCACACCCAGCAATTCCACAGATGTGGCTATCTGGTTCCATATGCCTATTGCAAGATTTTCGGTGGAGGCAAATACTCCCTGCATAAAATCTACTTCAAGGTTGATGTTTTTATGATCGAGTATGTTGATGACCTGTTCGTGGATAAGCTGACTTAGTAGGGTAAGGTTTACCAAAAAACCGGTTTGCGGATTTATTTCCCCTTTTACGGTTACCCAAAGGGTATAATTATGCCCATGCCAGTTGGGGTTTGAGCATTTGCCAAAAACCCTGAGGTTTTCTTCATCAGAAAACTCAGGATTAAAAAGGCGGTGTGCCGCATTAAACCTCTCTTTGCGTGTAAGATAAATCATGGTTTTTCAAATTTTTCATTCAATTTGCTTGGGAAATCCAAAATTACTTCTTTTTCTTTTCCGGTAATCAAAACAACATTACTGGTACTTTGTTTAGATTTTCAATACAGATACAACTTCAAACGCAGTGAACAGCAGGTAGGCAATAAAAAAGCTGATGATAAAATTAACAGCATCGTCGCGGTACAGCAGTGCATATATTACTATAATAACCAAATATAACAGCAGCTTGCCGAGGGTGGCTATCATGAAATAACGAAAAAAAGTACTGAACTTATTTTTTGTGGTTTTCAGCAGGACAGAATATACACCAGCAGTAAACAAAACAAAGAAGATAAAAAGCCAGGGCAGTGCAGGGGATACGTATGCATCAGGAATAAAATACAAAGCCGCTATTGCTACAAAGGCAACTATGAGAGAAAATATGATAAGGCGTTTTAAAAAAACTGCAAATTGTGATTTCATCAGAATGTAATTCGTTTTTTTAAAAGTCTTTTATGGTATAATAAATGGCGAATGAAACCGAAATCAGCGACATAACCACGGTAAAAAGCGGGAAACGCATGGGCACCCATTTATCGAGTTGTACACCTCCCCAAATGCCTAATCCGATGATGACCAGCATTTGAAAGGCAATACTCGAATACCGCGCATAGTTATCAAGCGGTTTCTTCTTTTTCGGGTTGGGACTGTTCATTAAAAAAGGTTTTCTCTCCGCCCGTTGCCGGGGTTTCCATACGGCAGCTACCGGTAAAGCGGGCGCCGGGTTCTATGGCGATTTTATTGGTAATTACATCGCCCGAAAGGTGAGCTGAGGCTTTGAGCGATAGTAGTTCCGAGATAGCAACTTTTGCCTTTACAATTCCTGAAAAATCGGCGTTTTGACACATAATTTCGCCTTCCACGTTTCCGGTAGTACCTACTATCACTTTACCGGTTGATGTAATGGTGCCGATGAGGGTACCGTCAATGCGCATATCGCCGTTTGAATTGATGCTTCCGTTTATTACGGTTCCGCTGCCAATAATATTAATTGAAGGAGGTTCGGGTATAGGTTGTTTTGCCATATTTTCTGTTTTTCTCGGAAACAAACCTACATAAAATTTTTAAATTGTATATACTATTTTTTTATTTGTTCTATTTCGGTTTAGAAAAGTAAATCTTGTTGAAAAATTTAAGGTATAGCTTGACATCCTTGTTTTTATAAAATACAGGATAGTTTTCGGCTGAGATAGCAAAAAGGGTAATTTCGTTTTTATCCAATTTTGAAAACACATACTCGTTACTTGCAATGTTGTTGAAAAAGTCCATGGCTTTTTCGGCATTGAGGAAGGTGCCTACCGAAATCATTTCGGTGGAATTATCGAGTATAACACTTTTAACCATTAAGTTATCAATGGAATAATTTTTGGTGATAAAATCCGATAAACGGATTTTGAGAACATTTACATTAATTTTTTCATTGTTTACCAGTAAGATATAAAAGTGCCCGACTTCGGAATTGAAATTGTAGATGCCCTGAATATTACCGCCGGTTTCCTCTTTTTTCGGGGCGGTTTCCTCTTTTCCGGTGAGATAAGAGAGCATGCCTTTGGTAAAAGCAAATGTCTCACTTTCGGGGTATTTTGTATTAATTCTCCGCAATTCGCTTACGAGGGTGTCGTTACCGGCAATTTTCCCGAGTGCCAGAGCGCGGAGAGTTTCAAATTTAGGCACAAGGTTTTTGTCGGAAATGAATGCGATGGCATCGTTGCAATAAATGACAACAAGATTATAGTGTTCCGATTTAAACTCGTTATATACCTCGGCATAACGGGCTTCGGCTTTATTTTGCATCGCTAGTAGTTCGAGATTATAATCGGGGTCGGCAATAATTTTGGCATAGTCGCTTTCAGGGAAAAGGGTAAGAATTTTTTGTTTGTAGAAGTTACATTGGGGTAGATCATTTTTCTTTGTGTAAACACGATAGAGGGTATAATTTGCCTGTAAAACATTTTTATCGGCGGGAAAGCGTTCCAAATAAGATTCAAAAGAATGTAGCGAACGGGTAGTATCCTGCAGACCATCGAGGTAAATATTTCCCAGATTGAAAAGTGCTTCGGATATTTTTGCATTGGAGACATCAATCTTTTCCTGGGTAAGCGGGATGTTCTGGGCGTAGGTTTGTGTATTTTTAGGATCGGTTGACAGTTTTTTTGTACTGTCCTGTGTTGTGCTATCGGATGGGTTTATTTCTTTTTCAGCAGTAGGTTCAATTTCTACCATGCGTTTATTACTTAGTCGCCAGTTGTCTTCCAGTTTTCTTCTGCCCCATTTTTTTATGAACTCAGTAAATCCAAAGCTGATAGCCTGTGGGTTGTAAAAATACCATCCACCGCTTTTATCGCCACCGGTTTGATTTGTTTTCAACTGACCAATGTCGCCCATGTTCAACGAACGTTCTTTTTCTTCCTCTTGTTTCCTCTGTTCTTCTTTGGTATAGTTTTCTATAATTCCATCAATGATTTTATTTCTTTCCGCTTCAGACAAAGTGGCAAGGTGTTGCAGGCTGTCTTCGAGTTGTACGACAGAGAGGTTTTTTACAAGATCGGTTAATGTGTTGGTACGGCTTTCTATCTTTGAATAATCGGGGAAATCCTGCGGAAGTACCTGCATACAGGTATCGTAATACATTTGTGCGGGTTCGTATTTGCTTTTTTCAAAATACAAGTCGGCAAGTCGCAATGCTGAAATGGCTTTCTGATAATTGTTTTGCATGCTTGCAGCTACCGATTTTTTCAGGTACGATATGCCGAGTGTGTCGTTTTTTTCTTTCAGTGAAATTTCAGCCAGGGCAAAGTATATCTGATCAAGAAAATCTTTGTTCTTGCTGTCTTTAAGCATTTTATTAAGCGCTTTTACCAGATCCTTGCTGCTGCCCGAGGTATTGTCGAAAGTTTTGGCAAGATTTATCCTGCTGTTGAACGCCATTTCATAAGGGGGGTTGCGGCGAATTACCTGAAGATACAATTCACTGGCGGCTTTATTGTTGCCGGTTTGTTGGTACACTTGTGCCAAAATAAATTTCAGGCGGGTTACAAGTTGCCGATTTGTGTTTAATTCTATACCCCGTTGTAAGTACACTATGGATGATTTGTAGTTTTGCTGATAAAGATAATGTTCGGCATAAATTAGTGGTAAGAGTTTGATTACCCTGCCCGGAATATTTTCTTTATCAACTTTGCTTTGGATGTTTTCGAGCAAACCTGATGCTTTTTCATACTCTTTCAATTGGTTGTATGTACATGCCTCCCATAGCATGGCATCCCATTTTACATTACTTTTGGGGTAATTTTTAATTACATAATCGAAGGTACGGCGAGCCATCAGGTAGTCCTGTTTGTAAAAACGGGCTTTTGCTGTTATAAAGTAAGCATCATCAATCCAGCGAACATATTCTTTTTTGTTGAAAAACATGGAATGCCTGTTGATGGTAAGCGTTGCTTTTTCTATTGTCCTGTCCATTGCAGGGCTGATTGCTGAGATATTTTCCTTGGCTCCGTAGTTGAAGACAGGTAAAACTTTACTGTAATTATCTTTTGCATTTTTCTGCAAAGTAGCTATGCCTTCCTTCAGGCTTTGATCTCCGTTCCAGTACACATTGTAGTGTGATGTAAGGTTATGGTAAACTCTGCGGGTAAAAGAATTTTTTTTGGTAGAACAGGAAAACAATACAACCATGACAGTTATCAGGGTTGCTATTCGTACAGGGGTGATGGTATGCTTAGTATTCAATTAACAGTTGTATTAGTAATTGTAAAACTCAATTTATGCAAAAATATTTTATTTTTTTGAATCCATCTTAATTGCAGGAATTTAATTTACGAAGTTCTAAAGGAGGAATTAGGTTGTATATCCAATAAAAAACTGTCCCCGGCAAGAGGACAGTTTTGGTAAATAGTAATTAGTATATTAGTAATCAGTATCTTTCAACTTCAAGGCTGGAAACGCCCACATTCAGGTTGATAATAATTTTTTGGGTATTGGTTCTGAAATCTTTGGTTTGGTAAATACCGTCCGAAACTTTTTTGGCGTCTTCAAACGATTTGCTTGCCATAAATGAATCGGAAATAACTTTGTAAGCCGAAGTTTTCGGAACGCGGATTTTTATTGAAGAAGCTCCGGCATCTATGTTTACATTGGTTTCCGGATGTTTGTTACCCAAAGTTAGATCAATATCGGAAGCTCCGCAGTCAATGCTTACTTTCCGGGTTTTGTAAGAACTTAAATCGAAATTAATTTCTGCCGCACCAATTTCGAAGTTGAAATCCCACGTTGGATTCGGGTTTAGTTTCAGTTCGACTTTGTTGGTGTGATGTCTTCTTCCGGTCTGGAGTTTCACGTCATCCATTTTAAATTTAATGATTTTTCCACTGTCGGTATCTTCGGTAGTAAACTGGTAATTTGTAACATTACCTTTTTTTTGAAATTCTACCAGTTTATCGGTTACCGAGTCGATGGTAAAGTTGCCGGCAGCTGCTTCGAACTGAAGGCTGGCATTTTTGGTAAGCGAATCGAATGGCTGGCTGAAATCCTGGTCGGAATATTTGTACACATTATCACCTTCTTCAAAGTCATCTCCCCTAAAGTTGTGATTGACACGAAATTGAAAATGATGAGAAGAATCGTAATTGTACAAAAATACAACCGAGATTATTAGTGTTGCAATAGCAAGCAACAGTTTTATATATTCTTTTACGGGGATTAAAGAAATTCCCCAAAGGATGAGTAGAACGGGCCAAAGGCTGAAAATTGCCCACCAGTTAAAGTCGAGCCAACCGAGATTGCGGAAAATAAATAATAATCCGATAATTATCAACAGCAAGCCCCAGAATATTTTTTTGTAATTCATGGCTATAAGTGTTTAGTTTTTATTTGCATGACGATAAATTATCACACCGCCTATCACGATGAGTAAAACAGGCCACAGGTCGCCGAAATCGAGCCAATGGATGAAGGTAGGAATCAGGAACAAAATTCCGAGGGTTATCATAATAATACCTCCCATCAAACTGCCCTGGTCTTTTTTCTTTGCAGGTGTTTGTGGAGGCGGGGTGTTAAACCCATTGTTTTCAGGAGTTGCTTTTTCATTTTCCATGGTAGTATAATTTGAATTAAAGGTTTCATTTGGCTTTTCGCGTACAAAAATCCACAACAGTACATACAGCAGGAAACCTCCGCCCCCTGCAAAAAATGCCACTGCGAACAAGATACGAACAATTACCGGGTCAATATCGAAATATTCGGCTATACCCCCGGCTACTCCACCTATAACACGATCTTTAATGCTACGGTATAATCTTTTTGTATTTTCCATTGTAAAGTAATTTTGGTTTGTATGGATTGGACGAGCATTTTTGCCTAAGGTTACAAAAAATGTTTTGTTAACTTATTTTTTTACCATAGCCGCCTTTTTTGATACAAAGATACTTATTTCGTACAGAATAAACATAGGAATACTTACTAAAATCTGGCTTACTACGTCGGGAGGAGTAATGATAGCCGCGATAACAAGAATCACGATAATCATGTATTTCCTATTTCGTTTCAGAAAAGAGGATGTCAGAAGCCCGACTCTCGAAAGGAAATACACAAAAACAGGCAGTTCAAACACTACCCCCATCGAAAAAGCTAGCGAAACCACCGTGTTGATGTACGAACTCAGGGTAATTTGATTCTCGACACTGATACTTACCTGGTAAGAAGCAAAAAAGTTTACCGTGAAGGGCACGATAAGGTAGTACCCACTTACCACCCCTAACAAAAAAAGCAGTGAGATAACCCCTACGGCGCCACGTGCGTATTTTTTTTCGTTGGGTTGCAATGCCGGTTTGATGAATCGCCATATTTCCCATATTACGTAAGGTGCAGCAGCAATTAAACCGACAAAGAACGAAATATACATGTGGGTTAAAAACTGCCCCGACAAATTAATATTAATAATTTTTAAATGGATGTTTCCGATACATAACGAGGGCATCGAAAGCAGGTCACCCAGCCGGCACAATAAACGGTAAGTGATGAATTCAGGTTCTTTAGGAGCTAAAATAATCTGGTCAAAAATGAATTCCCGGTTTAAGAAAGCCAGCGTCATCAGCGCAATTATGGCAATCAGGGAACGAACAAAATGCCATCTAAGTTCTTCAAGATGTTCCCAGAAAGTCATTTCGCCCGTTTTAACGTCTCTTTTGTTTTGTTTGCCGGTAAAATTTTCCTGACTCAAATTACGTATTTTTGAAGCAAACTTACACAAATTTGTTAATTTTGAATATTTTTAATCACTAAAATTAAGGAAAGCAAATATGAAGACACTGGTTACGGAAATGCAAAAAATCATTGAATCGGGCGAAGCCGCTGTTCTTTGTATTGTTACACACACCGAAGGTTCTACACCCCGCAAAGCGGGGGCAAAAATGCTTGTGCGAACCGATGGAAGCATCATGGGTACCATTGGCGGTGGAAATATCGAACTTCAGGTGATAAAAAAAGCTGTTTCCCTTTGTAACTCCCTTATACCTGTAACTGAACGATTTGAACTTTTTGACGATCTTTCTATGCACTGTGGGGGAAAAATGGATGTGTACATGGAAGCAATAAGTAACCTGCAAAAAGTATATATTTTCGGTGCCGGACATGTGGGAAGGGCAGTGGCACGGCTCGCAACACAATTCGGATTTCTGGTAACATTAATTGATGAACGCCCGGGTATTTTTTCCACAGTCAACTTCCCGGAAATACAATGCCTTGAGAAAAATTATTTTAAAGCAATAGAAGACCTTGCATTTAATGAATCAGTTTATACGGTGGTCGTTACGCCCAAACATAGTTTTGATGAAGAAATTACCGCCCGGTTGTGCACCCTAAATGTTGCATACATTGGAATGATTGGCAGCAAATCAAAAGTTGCTCTTGCACGCAAACGATTTACCGAGGAATTTCATCTCAGCCCCAACCAGATTAACCGGATTGATATGCCCATTGGTATTCCTTTTGCCGTAGAAACGCCTGAAGAAATTGCCCTGAGCATTGTTTCCAGACTGGTAGATGTGAAAAATCAAAAGTTGAGAAATGTCAAAAATTAATGAAGACCCATCGGCTATGCAGCAACTGCTAAATTCTATACAGTTTGTTTTTGACGAAAAACTTACAGTGATAGATTTTTCCCAACCTTCAGCCCCACCTCCGACTACCACAGTATTAAATTACCTGAGGTCGTTACCGGACCATAAAGGGGTAAAGGAAGGTTGTGCCGAAGGCGATTGCGGAGCTTGTACCGTAGTGGTAGCAGAACCGGAAAACGATAGCCTTGTTTATAAGGCAATTAATTCCTGTATCGTTTTTTTACCTTTTTTGCACGGAAAACAATTGATAACCGTGGAAAACCTGTCGCAAACCATTAAAGGCGAAAAGGTTTTACACCCTGTTCAGCAGTTAATGATCGAACTGCATGGAAGCCAATGCGGATATTGTTCTCCGGGCATTGTGATGTCGCTTTTTGCTTTGTATAAAAACCACCGTAACGCCAATCGGGCGACAGTAGAAGATGCTCTTGCCGGAAATTTGTGCAGGTGTACCGGCTACCAGCCTATTATTGAAGCGGGAATTAAAGCAGTGCAGTACGATGGACGTGACCATTTTTCTGAAAAGGAAAAAAATGTATTGATTTTACTAAAAGAGATTAATTCTGCCAAAACTAAAATAGCAGTAAATAAAAACGGTTGTCAGTATTACCTGCCTATTACCCTTGATGACTGCCTTGCAATTTACCGCGAAAATCCCACATTGCTTGTGATAAACGGAGCTACCGATGTTGCGTTGCTACAAACAAAAAAAATGGAGACCCTTAACAATCTTCTTGATATTTCGCATGTTGCTGAACTAAATTTTTTTAGGGAAACAGAAAACGTGTACGAAATAGGTGCCAGTTTTTCCTTCGAAGCCTTAAAAAAACGACTGGCAGGGAAATTGCCTGTGGCTGAACAAATGCTCGAAGTATTTGCCTCCAAACAAATACGCAATACTGCCACTCCGGGCGGAAATATTGTTTCCGCTTCACCCATAGCCGATAGCCTGCCGGTATGGTTTGTCCTGGATGCTTCCGTAAAACTCATTAGCAGTGCCGGCTACCGAACTTTACCAATTTATCAGTTGATTACTGGTTACCGAACAACGGCTTTACTTCCAGGGGAATTATTGTATTCATTGATTGTTCCTAAACCTTCCGAGGCATGTATTTTTCGCTTTTATAAAATTTCAAAACGGAGAGACTTAGACATTTCCACCGTAAGCCTGGCAGCAAAAGTTTTATGGGATACTAATAAAATAAAGGATATCATGCTTGTTTACGGGGGAATGGCAGCCACTCCGCTTAGGGCAGGCGCCACCGAAACTTTTTTGAAAGGCAAGGAATGGACAGAAGAAAATGCTGAAAAAGCATCGCTAATAACCGAGAAAGAATTTTCACCCATTTCCGATGCCCGTTCCGGGAAAAGGGCACGTTCGTTAATGGCTAAAAATCTGATAATAAAATTATTCTCCGAAACACAATTATTGTAAGTGTATGGAAAACAGGGATAATATTCACGAAAGTGCTGTTCAGCATGTTACAGGGGAGGCTGTTTATGTGAATGATATGCAGATGGGAAATACTCTTACCGGAAAAGTTGTTTTCAGTACACATGCCCATGCCGTAATTGTTTCCTGCGACTGCTCTGAGGCTCTTGCCATTGAAGGTGTGCGTGCAATAATCAAGGCAGAAGATATTCCCGGAGAAAACCAGATGGGTCCGGTGGTACATGACGAGCCCTGTTTAACTCAGGGGGAAGTCCTGTGCATAGGGCAGGCAATAGCCCTCATTGCAGCAGACTCGGAAGAAATTGCACGTAAAGCCGAAAAAAAAATCAAAATTAACTATGCTCCGCTGGAGGCAATTACCGATCTGCGAACTGCCATAGAAAAAGGTTCTTTTTTTGCACCTCCATTAACCATAGCTTCAGGAGATGTTGACAGTACTTGGTACGCCTGCGATTATATTATTGAAGGCGAACTGGAAACCGGGGGACAGGAGCACTGGTACCTCGAAACACAAACTGCATTGTGCATTCCCGGTGAAGGAAATGAAATGCTGGTGTACGCTTCGTCGCAGCATCCTTCGGAAACGCAGGCTATAGTTGCCGGAGTTTTGGGTGTGCAGCGAAATGAAGTAGAGGTGGAAGTCAAGCGTATGGGCGGAGGTTTCGGCGGAAAAGAAACCCAGGCAAACCACGTAGCAGCCTGGGCAGCTTTGCTTGCCAATGCAACCCGCCGTCCGGTGAAAATTCATCTTAACCGGCAGGACGACCAACGCATTACGGGTAAACGGCATCCTTTTTTGTCGTTTTACAAAGCTGGTTTTAACAGGGATGGTAGGATACTGGTTGCCGATATTCGCCTTTTTGCTAACGGCGGATATGCCACTGACCTGAGCCATGCTATTATGCAAAGGGCTTTATTTCATGCTGATAATGCATATTATATTCCTAATTTCAGGGTGAGTGGTACCGTGTGCCGTACTCACCAGCCTTCCAACACTGCTTTCAGAGGCTTTGGTGGACCTCAGGGAATGGTAGTTGCTGAGACTATAATTGACCGTATAGCCCGTTTTCTGGAAAAAGACCCTCTTGACATAAGGAAGTTGAATTTTTATGGAAATAATACCAGCAATATTACCCCTTACGGAGAAGAAATTAAAAACAACCATCTTTCCGTTTTGCTTTCCGGTATCCTCGGTTCTTCGGATTATCTGTCACGGAGGAAGGAAGTGGAAAGATTTAATGCGGTAAACAAATATTTTAAAAAAGGTATTGCTCTCACACCGGTAAAATTCGGCATTTCTTTTACCACTAGTTTTCTTAACCAAGCTGGAGCTTTGGTGCATATTTATCGCGACGGCTCGATTTTGGTTAACCACGGGGGAACGGAAATGGGACAAGGCTTGCATACCAAAATCAAACAAATTGCTGCTGCCGAACTTGGAATTTCTGTTGAAAATGTTAAGGTAAATGCTACCAACACGTCTCAAGTCCCCAATACTTCAGCTACGGCAGCATCGTCAGGCACCGACCTTAACGGCATGGCTGTAAGAGCAGCAATCGACACACTTAAAAAAAGGCTTTCTGACTTTGCCTGCCAGCATTTTTGTAAAAAATTCAAAGGCATCGTGCCTATGTCTTCCGAAATTGTTTTTGCAGACAATGCTGTCAGTTGTAGGAAACATTCCATTCCCTTTGCTGAGCTGGTAGAACAGGCTTACCTCGCACAAATCAGCCTTTCTTCTACCGGTTATTATTGCACTCCCGATATTGCATTCAATTGGGAACAGGGCAGGGGAACGCCTTTCTACTATTTTACTTTTGGTATGTCGGTCTCCGAAGTTCTGCTCGACCTGCTTACCGGCGCCGTTACTCTTTTGCGAACGGATATTTTGCATGATGTGGGAAATTCAATCAACCCGGAAGTGGATAAAGGACAAATCCGCGGCGGATTCATTCAGGGCGTGGGCTGGTGCACGCAGGAAGAACTGAAATGGGATGCAATGGGCAACCTGCTGACCTGTTCGCCCGATACGTATAAAATTCCCGGTGTACGCGATATTCCCAAAGAATTCCCGGTTACACTTCTCGAGAATACTTACCATCCGTCTACCATCCGTGGTAGTAAAGCTGTGGGAGAACCTCCGTTTATGCACTGTTTCTCGGTATGGCTGGCAATTAAGGATGCCATTTCTGCGGTAGCTGACCATCAGTTCGAACCTATGTTCAAAATACCCGCCACCAATGAATTTATTATCGAAAGCATAGAAGATTTAAAAAACAAGTGTTCAAAAGACTGAGTATCTACCGAACATTCAAATTTTTATCAGATTAGTCCCGTAAGGGTTAATCTGTAACTATGTTTATCTTTGCACAGATAAAAAAACGCTATGGCAGAAACATCCAACAAACGCACCGAACTCTCCGAATTAGGCGAATTTGGGCTGATAGAACATCTTACTAATGATATCAAACTAAAAAATAAAAGTACCCTCAAGGGCATAGGCGACGATGCCGCCGTGCTTGATTATGGCAATAAAGTAGCATTGCTCTCTACCGACCTGCTGATAGAAGGCGTCCATTTCGATATGTCTTATACTCCGTTAAAACATTTGGGTTACAAAACTGCCGTGGTAAACTTTTCAGATATTGCCGCCATGAATGGTATCCCAAAACAAATTACCGTAAGCATAGCCGTTTCCAACCGTTACAGTGTAGAGGCATTGGAAGAGTTTTACAACGGTTTGCTATTTGCCTGCGAACGTTATGGTGTGGACCTGGTAGGAGGCGACACCTCTTCCTGCCCGCACGGAATGTTTGTCTCAGTTTCTGTGGTTGGCGAAGCCGAAAAAGATAAAGTAGTATATCGCAAAGGAGCAAAAGAATATGATCTGGTATGCGTTACCGGCGATCTGGGAGCAGCTTACATGGGACTCCTGTTGCTCGAGCGTGAGAAACAGGTTTTTCAGTCTGATCCCACCATGCAACCTGACCTTTCCGGCCATGATTATATCCTCGAACGCCACCTGAAACCCGAAGCTCGTACCGACATTGTGGAACAACTGCAAAAAGCCGGCATTTTACCTACTTCCATGATTGATATTTCCGACGGACTGGCTTCTGAAATTCTTCATATCTGTAAAAATTCGGAAGTAGGTTGCAGCCTCTATGAAGACAAATTACCTATTGATGTAGCTATGGCAACGATGGCAGAAGAGTTGAACATAAGTGCTGTAACTGCTGCCATGAACGGTGGTGAAGATTACGAACTGTTGTTTACCATTGTCCAAAAAGATTATGAAAAACTGAAAGAGATTCCCGGAATCACTGTTATCGGGCATATCACAGCCAAAAATGAAGGGATTAATCTGGTTTCCAACGATGGCAAACTGATACCCATCACAGCCCAGGGCTGGAACCATTGGAGAGAGAAAAACGACAGGGAAGTTGAAGGAGATAAAGGACAAGAGAAATAATTTCTGCAAACCTTCCGGAGCCCGGAGTGCCCGGAAGAGTTAAAAAAACATTTCTGCTAATGGCTAATAACACAAAACAACCAGAACCAAAATGGAAAGGCATAGATACTTCGCTGGAAGTGCTTGGTTTCCTGGCTCTGCTGGCATTAATTTTTTTGCCAATCATTTATTATCATCAACTACCGCAAACCATTCCGACCCATTTTGATATTTATGGGAAACCGGATGATTTTTCCTCCAAACAAAGTCTGATTGCACTGCCGGTCATCGGAAGTTTTCTTTACATCCTTTTGACTGCTATTTCAATATTTATCGGAAAATATAACTACCCGGTAAAAATCACTCCGGAGAATGCAGAACGGCAATTGCGTTTGGCGATGCGCCTAGTGCGGATAGTAAAGTCCCTTCTGGTAACGGTTTTCTGCTACATTGCTTTTCAAACTATTCAGGTGGCCAGAGGCAATGCATCCGGATTAGGAGGCTATTTTGTTTTGATTTCTGCCGGTACTTTTGCCGTTGTTCTGATATTTTATTTTCTATTTGCATATAAAAAAACATGAAGTACATCTGTATTCCCTTTTCCCTGATTCTGTTTGCCTTTTCGGCGAAAGCCCAGCAGATTTTGCCATATAAAAATCCTCAGTTGCCGGTGGAGGTAAGGGTTGCCGATTTGCTCGGGCGGATGACTCCCGAAGAAAAGTTCCGTCAACTCTTTATGGTGCCCGGCGATCTGGGCAACGATTCTTCCCGCTTCGATGCCGGCTTGTTCGGCTTTCAGACAAATACTTCGGAACAGTCGGAAAATGCTACCAATCAGATATTGAAATATAATCCCGGCAAGGATATTCCGGAAGCGGTGAAAAAGAACAACTCCATCCAGCATTATTTTGTGGAGAAGTCAAGGTTGGGCATTCCCGTCATTTTCTTCGACGAAGCCCTGCACGGGCTGATGCGTTCTGGTGCTACGGCTTTCCCGCAATCCATTGCCCTGGCTGCTACTTTTGATACTGTTTTGATGACGAAAATCTCTGCGGCTATTGCCGAAGAATGCAAAGCCTGGGGCATCCGTCAGGTTTTATCTCCGGTGGTAAATCTTGCCACCGATGTCCGCTGGGGACGGGTAGAAGAAACCTATGGCGAAGATCCTTACCTTGCTTCTCAAATGGGCGTTGCATACGTAAAATCATTTGAAGACAGAGGAATTGTAACCACCCCCAAACATTTTGTGGTAAATCATGGCGACGGAGGCCGCGACAGCTATCCGGTTTACCTGAGCGAACGGGGGCTGGAAGAAAGCTATTTCATTCCTTTTAAAGCCGTGGTAAAACAAGGCGGGACACGCAGCATCATGACGGCTTACAACTCTTTGAACGGACGTCCATGTACACAAAACAACTGGCTTCTGAATGAAAAACTGAAAAAAGAATGGGGCTTCCGCGGAATGGTGATCAGCGATGCCGGAGCAACCGGCGGCGCCAATGTGCTGCATTTTACGGCAAAAGATTATGAAGATGCCGGAAAACAAGCCATCGAAAACGGTATGGATGTTATCTTTCAGTCGGGTTTCGGCAGTTATGATTTGTTTAAAAAGCCATTCCTCGACGGGAATGTGGTTGCTGCCAAAATGGACAGCGCTGTTGCAAGGGTACTTCGCGTGAAATTTGAACTCGGCTTATTCGACCAGCCGTATGTAAATACTTCTGCCAATGAAATAAATTTTGCAGAGCATCGGAAAATAGCAAAGGAAGCTTCCCTCGAATCCATCGTTTTGCTGAAGAATGATGCAAAAAAAATATTGCCCTTGTCGGGAAAATATAAAAGCATAGCCGTGATAGGAAGCGATGCCATGGAGGCACGGCTGGGCGGTTACAGCGGGCCTGAAAATGATAAAATTAATATTCTGGATGGGTTAAAACAAACTTTGGGCAAAGGTGCCGAAGTGGTTTATTCCGAAGGTTGCGGAAGATCGGATGCAGAATGGAAGTTTGTGGACGCCTCCAGCCTGTTTCATCCAAAAGATGGAAAAACAGAAAGCGGTTTGCTGGGGGAATATTTCAACAACATTGATTTAAGCGGGAAGCCCGTTTTGACGAGGGTTGATAACGAAATTAAATTCCAGTGGACTTTGTTTTCGCCACATCCGTCCATCAATTACGATTTCTTTTCCGTTCGCTGGAATGGCGAGATCGTGTCGCCCCTTTCGGGAAAATTTAAAATTGGCGTGGACGGAAACGACGGCTACCGTTTGTATTTAAACGAAAAACTCATCGTTGATACCTGGAATCAGCAAAGCTATCACACTACGCTTGCCGGTTTTGATTTTGTAAAAGGTAAAAAATATAAAATCAGGATAGAATACAAAGAACCTTCCGGAAATTCCTGGTTCCGGTTAGTATGGAATGTAGGTTTGAATAATAAAACAGAAGAAAAAATCCAGGAAGCGGTCAGCCTTACCGAAAAAAGCGATGTTGCCATAGTGGTTGCAGGAATTGAGGAAGGAGAATTCAGAGACCGGAGCAAACTGAACCTTCCCGGGAAGCAGGAAGAGATGATTCTGCGATTAGCAGCTACCGGAAAACCGGTGGTTGTGGTGCTGGTTGGCGGCAGCGCCATCACAATGGATAAAGTCAATGCCATTGTGGATGTGTGGTATCCCGGCGAATCAGGCGGCGAAGCCGTGGCAGAGATATTAACCGGCAGATATAATCCTTCGGGAAAACTTCCCATTACCTTTCCCCG
>JALOCA010000017.1 GCA_023227965.1 Lentimicrobiaceae bacterium
GACATTTGCCAGCCTTTATGACCATTCCAGTCAATCAAGTTATTCCTGACAGGTTGCTCCTCAGCAGAGCCTGCTTCCGCTTACTTGATAAACAAAACTATTAAATTAAACACAAGGTGAATAAAAATCATGAAAATAAACAGCATCAAAAATGTCCATTAGAGCATTTCGCGTTCAAAACAGCATCATTTTTGTCCATTACGCCTTTTTTCACAAAAGAATAAATAACGTATGCAATAGTAACCGAAAGCAGGATAAAAACGATGATATTTTGTGTCATAACCATAAAAAATGAATGATCCCGGGGCTAGCCCCGAGGTCATTCATTAAATGTATTTTTTACCCCGGCTGAACGGTACAGATAGTCATCGGGATTCCGCTCGCAACAATGCGGAATTTGTAATTCCGCCAAAAGCTAAGAGCCAAAAGCCAAATAATATAAATGGAAACAGAAAATTACAAATTTTTAACTTTCCGAGCAGAATTGCAAATTCCGCTCTTTAATGTTCGACATGCTAAAAAACATTGTTGCAAAAAGGCATCTTCTGTTTTCAGCCATAAACTTTCCCAAAACAATTACTGTTTATACTGCAAATTTATTGTTTAATAATTTTCTGCCGTATTACTTTTGAATCTTTTGTAATTAATTCAACAATATAAAGTCCCGATGGCAGATTTTCGATACAAATTTTATTGTTTACTGGTGTTGTTGATGTCATTGTTTTCCCCTCACTGTCGTATAGATTTATCTTGCCAATCTTTTCTCCGTTAGTAATAGTTATCTCCTGAGTGGTTTGATCATATTGAATGGTAATTTTTGTTGCTGATTTATATTCAGAAATAGAAATGGGCAAACCATCATTAATAACAATATTTGATGGACCGGATTCTCCTTCGGGATTTGTGTAAACTGCCGTGATCCACATTTCGCCTATTGGTCCAAATTCTAATTCATAATACAATTCGGATGTTGATGCAATGATTGTGGTGTCATGTGTCCAATAATTATAGTAATAAATGTTGTAATGATCCAAAGTTGCATTGGTGGTGGTTGTATTAGGTGCAGCCCACGAAAAATTGGAACAATAGGTTGGTCCGGCAACCCAATTGCCTTCACAATATCCTCCCTGGTCAATCATTATATAATTTAACGAATATTCAAAATTAGTAGGCGCCGGAAATTGTGCAAATGTTGTTATCGAAAACATCATTAATAAAATGGTAAAATACTTTTTCATTTGTTATTGATTTTATTTTTATTTATCAGGCTTTTGCCTTATTAAAATTTTAAGAATTTATCAAAAATAATTTTACTATTAAATCCTAAATCTGCAATTTGCAGTCTACAATCTCAAATCTTAAATCTCAAATCCAAAATTACCCCGGGTTTGTCGGTGGAGGATTTTCGTTGCCACTCGTATTATCGCCATACCGGTTTTTATAAATTACTCCCCATTGGCTACATTGTAGGCGATGGGCTGCCGGTTCACTTTTACGAAAATAAAATTCTACTTCGTCCCACAAATCGACAATCAGCTCATCGGCTTCATCGCGGAGCTTCTGAATTTCTTCCTGCTCAGCAGTCAATCCTATTTTCTTATCCGATTGTTGCTTTAGCACGGCTTTAAAATCGTCTAAAGCTGTTTTTACTTCATCAGCCGAGGGCATTGCCATCGAAACTCCACCTTGTGCCATACGGGCAGCTTCGCCATCAATAATAAGCGCTCCCCAATGCAGGATACTATTTACGGAAATGATTACAGGCACATCATTTCCTCCGGCATCGAGTCCGTAAAGGTTGCGATCGGAGGATTTGAACAAACCACGTTCGATACCATTGTTAAGGTTTTGGAAATAATGAGAAATCAGTTTTTTTACTATCTCCTTTTTAATGTCTTTTTGCATTGTTGCCTTGCTGCGCTCCGAAATGGCAAGGTTACGATTGTTATAAGCCGTATTAAATCTTGGTGCAAAAAGTTTGAGATGTTCCATGGTCCCCTTTAAAAAAATCTTTTTGGCGTCTTCTTTTGGTTCGCCCTCCGGGGTAAAGATAAGCCCGTGCATGTTGGTTAATACATTGCTCCGGTCGCCATCGCTGTTGGGATGATAAAGAAAAGGCATAATGAACCTCCTTTTTTAAGTTTGTTTTACATTGGTTAATTGTTTAAGTGATTTAGAAAGAGCAAAGTTAAGAAAAACAAGTAAATTTACAAAAAAAATGTTAAAAAATGTTAAATATTTTATAATCTATTGTATTACTATTAGTTAAAACCAGAATCAATAGTAACATTTTCTTCATGCAAAATGAAAATAAAATAATTATTATCAGGATATTATCTGTAAATGATAAGGTATAAAATATTTTTTAGTTTTTGAACCCCAAAAAATAAAAATATTAAATTTAACATATCGTTCTTTCGCAGGAAAAATGGTCAGTTAAAATTTTATAATTATTCTTTCGCAGTAAAAATAATTGGTTGGAAATCGGAGCATCATTTTTTCGCCGTAAAAATGATCAGTTGAAAATCTAAGCATTATTTTTGTGCAGTAAAAATGACTAATTGAAAATCTAAGCATCGTTTTTTCGCAGTAAAAATGACTAATTGAAAATTAAATATCGTTTTTACCCATCATAAGTATCTGATAATTGATATTTTATACAACTAATCAAAGATTATACCCATAAATTAATCTGAATTCGTATCCGGGCATGACTAACTAATCGAATAATGACCATTCTATTTTCTATAATAAATTTGTATCTTGCATCCTCTTTTTATTTCATTTCAAAATAAAACTACCATGAATAAATTATTTCTTTTTGCAGTATTTTGTCTTCCTCTTTTCATCTCAGCATGTAAAAAGGACGACAATGATGAGGATAACCAGGCAGGCGCTTCTGATTATTATATTACTGATATTTATGAAAACACCAATCGTCCGGGTTTTGTTTTGCTCAATCTGAACGCTTATCAGCAAACAACGGAATATACCTGTGGTCCCGCTTCTGCGCTTACGCTTTTGCATTATTATCATAGGGAAGGAGACGAGATGAGCATTGCTTCGGAGATGCATACCAGCACTTCCACCGGAACTACACCCGAAAATTTGGCAACATGGCTCGGCAATAATGGTTTTATTGTAAATTGGGGCGAAAATGGAACCCTGGAAATGATAAGGCAAAATCTGGCAAACAACACCCCTACCCTTTTGGAATGGAGCGACTGGGGCGGACATTGGGTGCTTGCCGTGGGTTATGATACGCGTAATACCGAAGACCCAATGGATGATGTGATCATTTTTGCCGACCCTTACGACCGGCACGACGACCTTGTGGATGGCATAGACTGGTTTAATGCCCAACGGTTTTATTATATGTGGTACGATGCCTTGCTTTTCGACAGGGTAATGCACCGGGTATATATAACGGCGACTCCTGAAAGTAAATAAGTGCCTAAAATGCCTAAAGTTTGGAGTGCCTGAAGTTTTGGTTTGCTTTCCAATCGCTTGCTAAACGTTTCATTGTTTGATTAAGTACTTTAGACACTCGTAACTTTAGTCCACTCTAAGTACTAATTGCATTTCTAAAGTTAAAGCAACTGCCGAATATTCCTTGCTTAGCAGTTCCGATAGTCATTGGGATTCAGTTAGGCAATTTAATTAGCTAATTAGTTAATTTGCTAATTAGCTAATTATTATTGTTCAATTAAATAATTGCAAAAAAGTATTCAAATAATTTGGATATTTTAAATTTAATATATTTGTGGGCAAAAAGTAAGAGATAAAGTAAAAATAACCACAATGCGGATGTTTACTCGTTACCTGCAAGGCTAAAAAATGCACACAACTTATAGATAATGAAACTATTTACAGTTGATAAAGAAGGAAAATTGATTCAATATAAAGAGCATTCTTTCGGGATTGATAATAAAGAATCTGACCTTGAGATTTTATTAGAGAATAATCCAGAATGCTTTTTTGATGATGGCAAAATTCTTATAATTGGTCGTCAAGTATTGACAAATTTAGGCACTTGGATTGATTTACTTGGTCTTGATAGATTTGGTAATACTGTTGTGATTGAATTAAAACGTGGTAAGACACCACGAGAAACGGTATCTCAATTATTAGAATATGCCTCATTCATTGATAATCTGGATTATGAACAATTGAATCTGATTTATCAAAACTATATCGGCGAGGAATCATCTTTAGAAACATATCATCAAGAATATTTTGATTCCATAGATTCCGATAATGTTGCGTTTAATAAAGCATCAAAATTAATGATTGTCGCACAGGACATAAGTCCTTCGATTAAACAGTCTGCCGAATATTTAAGAAAAAAAGGAATTGATATATACTGCATGGTGTTTAAGTATTTCTTAAATCATGCTTCAGAAAAGATGATTGCTATTGATTTTGTAGTTGGAGAAGATACCTTTATTCGTTCTGATTCAATAAAATCAACAGCTCAATTACCCAAAGTAGATGAAAAGAGATTTTTTGATTCATTGGATTCTTTTGGTAAACCTGTTTTTCAGCAATTATTTGATTTTGCAAGAGCTAATGGATTATTGATTCGTTGGGGTTCAAAAGGATTTTCGATAAACGTTACTATAAATGATGGATTTGTTGGATTATGTTTTGGTTATCCGCCGCAATCAGTATTTAAACAAAGTATTTATACTGGATTTGAGGAGATAAGGAAAAAAGTAAATAATTCAGATTCAATTATCGAGTTGTTTAGGTCGGAATTAGAGAAAACCAATAAATTTATATCGGCAAAATCTAATCTAAAATGGATTGTAGATAAACCTACAGATAATAATGACATTAGTAACTTTTTGATAATTCTGAAATTAATGATAGATAAAATACAAGAAAACGAATTAAAATAAAGCTCAGCAGGTAACAACGGGTCATAAAACATGTCGGTTTTAGTGGGTTTTCGAGCGTTTCATCCCACATCAAGTTTTGTATCGTGGGATACAGACGTAGCCACGCATTCCGGCACGCTTCATACCCGCAGATCGTTAGCGAATGGTATAAAAACCAAACAACATGAAATATTTAGCAATAGATGTTGAAACCGCAAATGCAGATTATTCAAGTATCTGTCAAATAGGAATTGCGGAATTTAAAAATGGAAAAGTCATTGATAAATGGAGCACATTAATAAATCCAGAATCATATTTCGACCCATTTAATATTTCCATTCATGGCATAAAAGAATCTGATGTTAAAAACTCCCCGACTTTTGATAAAATCTACGAGGAAATTAAAAATCGGCTGGAAGAAAAAATTACTGTTCATCACATGCCATTTGATAGAGTTGCATTAAACAGAGTTTGTGAAGAATATCAACTGCCGCCAATAAAAACAAAATGGTTGGATTCTGCTAAAATAACAAGGAGAACATGGGAACAATTTGCCTATAAAGGTTATGGACTAAAAAACATTGCTGACTTTTTAGAAATTAAATTCGAACATCACGATGCACTTCAAGATGCAATTGCAGCAGGTTTAGTAGTTGCAAATGCATGTTTAATTAAAGAAATATCAATTGAAGATTGGTTCCAAAGAATTGGAACAGAAATAAATCGAAAGACTTCAAAATCTAATTATTCAGCATCCGTTAAACGGGACGGTAATTCTGAAGGTTCTCTTTTCGGAGAAAATTTGGTATTTACAGGTGCTTTATCACTACCAAGAAAAGAAGCTGCAGTAATTGCTGCAAAAATTGGGTGCAATATTTTAGATTCAGTTACTCAAAAAACCACAATATTAGTTGTTGGAACCCAAGATTCAACAAAATTAGCTGGCTATGAGAAAAGTTCGAAACATAGAAAAGCAGAAGAATTAATTGAAAAAGGAAATCAAATAAAAATTTTGTCGGAGAAGGATTTCATTAAAATGTGCAATGACGAAGACAAAGAATTAAATCTTGAAATACTAACATCTGAGCTCCCTGCAGAGCGGGAATTTGCAATTCCGCCAGGAATAAAGCGTAATTTATAATAACATTCCAAACAATGCAGCCTGTCTATTTAATTAGCTAATTAGTTAATTTGCCAATTAGCTAATTATTATTGTTCAATTAAATAATTGCAAAAAAGTATTCAAATAATTTGGATATTTTAAATTTAATATATTTGTGGGCAAAAAGTAAGAGATAAAGTAAAAATAACCGCAATGCGGATGTTTACTCGTTGTGGACAAGTAGAAAATGACAATACGAATAGGCACAAAGACCTCCAAAGAAAAAAAAGTTCGAATCGTCTTGACAGAATTAACTAACTATAAATATAAAGTGGAGACCTGATACCACTAAAAAAAGGGGCGTTACCGAAAAGCCTGAGAGTAGGGTAATTTTTTAAAATAAATATATGGAAAAGTCAAAAGTAGACATGTTTATCGGCATGAATGCCGAGAATTTTAATCCACAAGATATTATGGTTATTAAGGAAAGACTTGAAAAAATGGATGATGATAAATTTTATCTAATTCAATGTACAGAATTTCAAAAACCATCAATAATTTTAATTATTGCAATTCTATTAGGGTGGGAAAGATTCTGGTTAGATGATATGGGACTTGGAATTGTAAAAATACTAACTTGTTATGGTTGCGGTATTTGGTGGCTAATAGATATTATTTCAGCAAAAGAACGCACAAAAAAATATAATTTTAAAATATTTGTTCAAAAAACATCTTTTTTATAGATTGGATTTTAATATAATAAGAAAGCAAGTTGAAAAATCATGCTTTCTTATTTATTCGAAACTATTAGGGTTAACTATCTTCCCTTTCTTATTATATCTCGTTCCTCTTTACTGGTTGAATAAGCAACATTCAATATGTTTGATTAAAAATATTTTTGGAGTTGAATGTTATGGTTGTGGAATAGCTCGAGCAATAATATCTGCAATTCAATTTAATTTCGTAAGTGCTTATGAGTATAACCATCTAATAATAATTGTTTTGCCTATTTTAATATATCTATGGGTTAAGATGATTATTAACACCATAAAACAAATAAAAGAAAACCTGCCCATAACAAATCGCTAAACCCTATGCTCATAAGCCTTAATCGCTTCCGCGATTTATTGAGCAATCGCATAGTGTATAGCGGCCAAGCGTTGGCGGAAATATTAAAAAAATCAGACAGCGATGAATGGATATGATAAATTGATTATTGCATGTGATAAAAGCATAGATTTTTATACAAATCATTTGACATCCCTCGCTGAGCAGTTCCGATAGTCACTGGGATTCCGTTAGGCAATTTAATTAGCTAATTAGTTAATTTGCAAATTAGCTAATTATTATTGTTCAATTAAATAATTGCAAAAAAGTATTCAAATAATTTGGATATTTTAAATTTAATATATTTGTGGGCAAAAAGTAAGAGATAAAGTAAAAATAAACTCAATGCGGATGTTTACTCGTTAGGGGCAAGTTTAATAAGAAAACCTACATGAAACATAAATTAGTTAAAAGAAATAAGAATACTATGAAAAATGGACTGCTTCAATTAAGAAACAGCCCACTTTTTTACCCAACTTTAGTCCACTTAGTTCCGTGGCATTTCGGGCATGGAGGCAATACATCAGAATTATCATCCAATCTGATTACTTCGCCACACTTTACGCATTTGTACAAACCCTTTCCGGGCTTTTCACCTGTTTTGTACATAAATTTACTTTTTAAAAAGTTAATAAAAACATTAATACTACTAACTGCGTTTTTTCACCGGACCAACTTTAACTTTTTCAGTTACAGTTGTCTTCGGTCTTTTAGCAGCTTCTTTAGAAGGGACAAACTTTCCGCTTCCTGCATCTCTAACACGAGTAGAAGTTTTACTCATAAGCTCGAATTTTTAAAATTAATACTATGCTTTCATCTTAAAGGGCTGAAAGCTTACCCCCAAAAGAATTTTATCCGTAAAAAGTTTGTAAATTACATTACCAAGTTTGGACAAAACGTGGTCTTTCCCATTTACTATTTGGACTTTTTCCCAAACCTCGTATTTTTTTTGTTGATACGACATAATCACTAATTTTTAAAGTTTTATATTAGTATATGCTGAAAAAAGAAAACAAATTTCCATTGCATGGAAAAAAAAATAAAAAAAATAGCATTTATAAATAGATGGATGATAAAGACAAAATATTAGCAACAACTAATGAACTGCGAAAAGCTGTTCAAGAAGTTTTTACTCCTGAATTCAATAAAATATTGATTAAATACTCGATATATAAAATAAATACAAAATTTAATATCAAGTATGATTTGAACAGAGGTTTAAGAGGAATAATGGTCGAAGATATAATATCGGAATTAATGCTTTCCTTCGTTCGAAATGATGGTGGAAGAAATTGGAACAAGACGGAATTCCCAGATTTTAAAGACCAAATATTCAGTGCTCTTGATAGTCAAATCTTTAATACAATTGAAAAAGAATATAGCAAAACAATTCAAACGAATTCTGACATAGAAAAACAAAATGATGTACTTATGGAGGATAACCATTATGATGAACTTCTTCAATACTCGCTTGATTTTTTAACTAAACTAGGTGCATCAGATGATGAAATTCTCCTGTTTGAACCTTATATTATTCATAAAATGAAAAGAGCAGATATTGCAAAAGAATTTGGAATCACAGAACAAGAAGCAACCAATATAAAAAAGAAATTAGATAGAAAGATTCCTGTATTACGTGAACAATTTAAAGAACTATAACGATGAAAAATGAATTAATAAATAAAATGGATGACTACATGATATCTGCCTTAAAAAGTGGAGATAGTTCGACTATTGATTCTTTTTTAGAAAGTTATGGGTATGACATTGAAGTCATTAACAATATTGCAGATAAGAGTTTTAAACAGATTACTTTTTCTTTAAGGGGACAATTAAATTCACAGAAAGATGAGATTTTGTTAGAGAAAGTGGCTAAATATTTTCAAGACGCAATTAATAAGAACATTGAGAAGCCAATAAGTTATTTGAGAAATCTTGTTGACTCAAATCAACTGGCTTTTGGTCACAGAAATTTAGAAAAACTGACCTCTGACGATATAAAAGAATTAATCAAGGACCATAATTTATTAGATATTCTTGAGAAACTTGAAAATGATGAAGAACTCTAAAGGTAGCTTAATGGCAAAAAGACTACTATCTGATATTGGATTTGATGAGATTACTCATTTATCAATGAAATTATTTGTTTCTGGTTTGGGAGCAACCCTTGTTGAAGAAGAATTACAAAATTCAGATGGCAAGATTGTTAGAGGTAAAACAAAGACGTTAATAAAAGTAAATTCTCAAATTCCTTATGAATCCAAAAAACGTTTTACCATTGCCCATGAAGTTGGTCATTTTCTAATGCATGAAAAGATTGAAGTACACAATGAAAACTCAAACACATTAAACTGGTTTGTTAGCACAGAAACCCAGTTAAAAAAAGGCTTGCAGGAATGGGAAGCTAATGATTTTGCATCTGAATTGCTTATGCCTGAACAAATTTTCCGAAATGAAACTCTTGGCAAGTCCTTTTCTCCAGACTTAATTAAATATTTATCTGAAAGATTCAAAACTAGCATAACTTCGACTGTATTTAGATGCTTACATCTTGACATTCATCCATTACTTGTTGTTTTTATCTATAATGGAACAGTTAAATATTGGGATAAAACTTCTAATTGGAATTATTGGATAAAGGATATTACTAAGTTGGCTCCCCCTGATGATTCAGTTGCAATGGAATATATTAATACAGACTATGAATTTATTTATTGTGGAAAAGAAAAGGCTCAACTTATATCAAAATCAACTTGGTGTAATTTAAATAAGTACGATGAGGATACTGATTTTTTTGAATATTGCATTCCTACAAAACAGAATAAAACAATAATTAGTGTAATATGGGAAAAGTAATATTTGACAAAGAAAGTAATATTAAAAATAACAACAAAGAACATCAGGTGGTAATCGAGTAGACTGCCCCGCCAGCTGAACTGACGGGGAGAGCCTCCCGGCTGAGCGGTCCCGATAGTCATCGGGATTCTGTTAGGCAATTTAATTAGCTAATTTGTTAATTTGCAAATTAGCTAATTTTTATTGTTCTGGTTAATAATTGCAAAAAAGTATTCAAATAATTTGGATATTTTAAATTTATTATATTTGTGGGCAAAAAAACAAGAGATAAAGTAAAAATAACCGCAATGCGTATATTTACTCGTTATGTGCAACCCTTGTAAAGAAAATACGAGCAGAGAAAAGCGAACCTTGACAAATAAAAATAGACATATTATTCAATGAAAAAAGCAATCTTGACTGTTGTACTTCTGGTTTTATCAAACACCTTTATGACATTTGCTTGGTATGGACACCTAAAATTTAAACAAATGAGTTGGTTTAATAACTTAGGTTTGGTTAGTATAATTTTGATTAGTTGGGGGATTGCACTTTTTGAATATTCCTTTCAAGTTCCAGCAAACAGGATTGGGTTCAACGAAAATGATGGACCTTTTAATCTTTGGCAATTAAAAGTCATTCAGGAAGTAATTACTCTGACAGTATTTACAGCATTCATGATTATTTTTTTCAAGAATGAACCATTTAGAATCAATCATTTAATTGGTTTTTGTTTTTTAATTCTTGCAGTATATTTTATTTTCAAAAAGTGAATGGATTTGCCCGGCTGAACTGCCCCGATGGTTATCGGGATTCTGCTCGCAATAATGCTGAATTTATAATTCCGTAGAATAAAAAAGAAAAAAACGTTATAAAACAAATGAAAACAGAAAATTATAAATTTTCTAACGTTCCGAGCGGAATTTGAAATTCCGCTCAGCAGGGGAAATTGGCAATGACGACTCAATATTGATTTAAAAAATAGCAAGATTATTGATGATATAATGATTAAAAACATTGATGAAGACTAAGTTGGAACATATCTTGACTCATTCATACAAAGCGGACATGATTTCCTACATGAAGTCTCATCCTGAAGATTTTGATGAGCTCATAAAATTAGCCATTGCAGATAAACAACCCTATTCATGGAGAGCCGCATGGTTATTGTGGAGTTGCATGGATAAAAATGACCGACGGATACATAGATACGCAGAAAAAATAATTGATACATTACCAACAAAATGCGATAACCAGTTGAGAGAATTATTGATAATTCTACAACGAATGGAATTAAATGACGATTACGAAGGAAAGTTATTTGACATTTGTGTAAATATCTGGGAAAAGATAGGAAAACAGCCCTCTGTTCGATATAATGCTTTTAAGTTGATAGTCAAAACTGTAAAAAATCATCCTGATTTATCTAAAGAGATTATCTTTATGACAGAATCTCATTACATGGATTCTCTATCAGATACCGTAAAAAAGTCTATTTTTAAGATGACAGCGGGTCTAACATAACGAATGAACAGTAGATGATAGCAATATATGGACAAAATAAAAAAACACGACAGCTAACACAGTGTATACATCATGCGGGTTTCAGAGCAATTTACAAGTTCAGAACTCGCTGACAAGGAAAGTAACGGTAGATAGGAAAGTGGCCACGAACTCCCCTCGTTGAGCGGAAAATGTTTTTCTGCCTCAGCCGGGTGGTTTTGGTAAGGAGTCCGGTGGTTTTTTACATCCTCTTTTTTCCACCAACGGTATCAAAATGCTGTCTTTGATATGCGAATGTACATTCAGGTCGGATTCCATTTCAAACAGACTAAAAAGGAGTTTCCGCCTGATTACCGGGTCTTCCTTTTGCGGAAGGTAGCGGATAAGTATGTTTTTGATGTCGTTCAGTTTTTCCTCTATATCGTTGTGATGTTCTTTATACTCCGTTACCGAGTAGTTATTGTCGGTGCCGGCGGTAGCCTGCCCCTTTATTTTTTGATACAGATCAATGATATACGGGAAAACGATTTCGTCTTCATAGTTTAGATGTTCTGTTATTTCGTTTAAATAATCTTTAAAAAAGCTTTTCACCATCTGGGTTTCCGGCTGGTTGTTCTGCTCGCACATCAGGCGGATATAATGTTCAATCTTAGGGCATTTTTCTTTAAGATAATAAACATGGCAGTTCTTAAGGTAGCGAATGATTGTTTGTAAATCATCGTAGTCATGTTCCGGAATATATTTTATACCGTTATACAGGTTGGCGAAAGCAAGAAACACCTCTGTGCTGATTTGGTTTTCATCACATAATTCCTTAATGGTTTTATCATAAACCATAAACCATTAGATTTATATCAAAATGTTCGAACATCAATAGAATATAGTGGTTTTGGAAGATAATTTCCTGCATCTTCATCCCCGGCAGGATGGGTATTTGTTTTTTTAGTTGCATAAGGCTGAGTAGCTAATTCGTTGAAAATGGTTCCGCTAACGTAAAAACACTACAGCAAAGATAAATGTTTACACTCAATAAAATATCGGTAATACAAATTGATTTTTTCATCTATATTTACGCGCTAAAGTTTTACTAATTAAGTATAATTTACATCATATAAATAGCATAAATCACATGAGTATGAAAACGAAATCTTTATTATTGTTTGTATTGGTATTAATGTTTTCTGTTGGGTTGTCATCCTGTAAAAAAGATGACTCTTCATCCTTGAAAGTAGGATTGGTAACCGGTCTGGGCGGATTAAACGACGGTGGATTTAACGATCAGGCATTTGTAGGATTGATGGCTGCTAACAATGCCGAATCCATCCGGTGGGAAGTAAAAGAAAGCTACGACGAAGCACAAATTGCGAGTAACATCAAATATTTTACCGATAATAAATTCGATGTGATTATTACCCTTGGATACAATGCTTCGCAGTCCACCCTGGAGGCGGCAGAAGCGTTTCCCAAAATAAAATTCATCATCCTTGATTATTCGTTCGAAACTATTCCTGATAATATAACTTGTATTACGTATAAAGTAGATCAGGCATCCTTTCCCTGTGGGTTTCTGGCAGCTTATCAGGCGTGGCAAAAAAATCAATCCAATCCGGCAGTAGGTTATGTTGCAGGTCCAAACATTCCCGAAATACAACAGTTTACCGTAAGTTTTGCCAAAGGGGTTGAATTTTTTAATACAAAATATAACCAGTCAGTAACAGTTTCCGGTGCCAATGCTACCAATTTTAACGATACCTTGCAGGGTGCCCGTATAGCCGATAGCCTGATTCAGCGGGGAGCAGAAGTGATATTTGCATGTGCCGGGAAAACCGGAAACGGAGCCTTGTATAAAGTAAAAGAAGCTTCCAAGACAGGAATAGGGGTGGATACCGACCAGTTTTATTCCATTCCACTGGTGGGACCTTACCTTCTTACTTCCTGCATGAAGCGGCTCGATGTAGCGATTCTTTCGGAAATTACCAGCATCCATAACGGGCAGTTCCATGGCGGACAAGTTTTTTCGTTTGATCTTGCCAATGAGGGTGTGAATGTGGCTCCATATCATAATTATGAAACAATGCTACCCGATAGTATCAAACAAAGTGTTTTGGATATAAAAACAGGGATTATTAATGGAACAATACTTACCGGGTGGACAAAATAACTCCTGGGAAAAGTCAGACTCAGCTAAACATTTTCTTTATGGATATTGTTATTTGTACAGATAAAAATGTTTCAATAATCCTTAAAAAATAAAAATGGCTACAATTACCTTACAAGGAAACCCGATACATACTTCGGGCGAATTACCTAAAACCGGAACCATTGCACCCGGCTTTGAACTAATAAAAAATGACCTTTCCAAAGCTTCTTTGAAGGACTTTCTGAAAACAAAACTCGTGCTAAATGTTTTTCCAAGCCTCGATACAGGAACCTGTGCTGCTTCGGTAAGAAACTTCAATAAAAAAGCAGCAGGACTAATCAACACTAAAGTGCTGTGCATCTCACGCGATCTGCCTTTTGCCCAGGCACGTTTCTGTGGTGCCGAAGGCATCGAAAATGTAATCACCCTTTCCGATTTTGCCACCGGCAAGTTTGGAAAAGATTACGGACTGGAAATTGCAGATGGTCCACTGGCACATCTGCATTCACGTGTTGTAATAGTGCTTGACGAAAATGCAAAGGTTCTCTATACGCAACAGGTTCCTGAAATCGTGAACGAACCCGACTACGATGCAGCATTGGCGGTATTATAAAATTTTTCGAGGATTCTTACTGTTTCCCGCTTTTATCCTGCCCTGTTTTCATTTCTTTTTCCATTTCTATTTTACCCAGGCGAAGGGTTATACCGGCTGTAAGATAACGCGTAACCTGTTTGTTACTACTGCTTCCGGAATAAGTGGGCGTGCTGGTAGTTCCCTTGGTTTTTTGCCAGTCGAAAATATCCTGTACTCCCACGTTTACCGATAGTTTGCGGTTAAAAAAATCGGAGCGGATACTGGTATTAATGTAATATACAGGGTCGCTTGAACCAACCAAAGATTTATTTTCAGAACGGTAAATCCCCGTTATCTGCCATTTGACGGTTTTAACAATGGTAAGGTTGCAACTCAACTTTCCATCCCAGGAAAAATTATCGCGATCAATATCATACGATGATGTATCAGAAGTTTTCATGTGTGCCGATATCTTTAAATTATAAAGATTAGCATTTGCCATCAGGCTGATAAACTTCGCAGGCTGGTAATTGGCAGTGATTTCGCCACCTGTAAAGGCATTGGTTCCGGAATTGGCATAGGTAGAATATAATGTATTCCGGTTAAGCACAGTATCATAAACGCTGGTAGTATAATAGGTAATATCTTTATCGGTGTAACGATGGTAAAGTGATACACTGAACGAACCTCCCTTTTTAAAATATTTGGCATAACCTGCTTCAAATGAATTGGTGTACGATGACTTCAGGTTGGGGTTCCCTCCATAAATCCATTCCACATCAGAATAGTCAATATAAGGATTTAACTGGTAATCGGGATACTCAACCCGACGGCTGTAACTTAATGTAAAATTGTCCATGCCTTTGGTTGAATAGCTCAGGTGTAACGAAGGATATAAATTAAAAAAATCGCGGGTAAACTGGCGGTTCATGCTTATGGAATTCAAATGGTATTCTTTGTACTCCGACCTTACACCTATCTTATAACCCACTCCCCACAATTTCCCGTTGTACGACACATAAGCATTCACGTTTTTATCGTTATCTTTATACCTATCACTGATTTGTTCATCGAAATGCCATGTATTAGTAAGAAAATCAAGACTATCTGTCATGTTCATATCTTTAGAATGGGAGGTACTGGCATTAATACCAGCCTCTATCGAAGTACTGTCGTTGATAGGGTAAGTATAATCGCTATTTAAATTTACAGAGGATGAGGAGTTTTGTGGATAGTTTCTCCGCATTTTATTATTCATTGTTTCAACAGTATAAATCTGACTTGAATTACCTTCGGGTGAGCTATCCCAGCCCCAGCCGTACAGATCAATATTTAGTTTATGTCCTTTGTCATTAAAATTATGGTTAAACGACGATCCGGCATAATAACTGGTTTGACCGCCGTAGTCATAATCATTGAGGGATTGAATACTGTCCCATATATTTGTTGAAAAATCATTTTTATATGCCGTGCTTTTGTAGGAATATTTACCATTATACAAACTACCTCCTGTATATACTTCAATAGTACTTTTCTTCGACAACTGATATTCAGTGTTTAGGTATAAATACGACCAGGCGCCATCGTAATTGCTTTTACCTTTATTGCGGTATTCATACAAAGGTGAAGTGCCATTTTTTATAATATTTTCGCTATGTGAATCATTTTTCCCTTTCCAGTAATTATGTGTAGCATACATATTAATTTTCCATTTTTCATTTGACCACAGGAACGACATCCAGGGAGCATATCCTGGCTTTGTACTCCCGTTAAGTCCCAGACTGAGGAAATAGTCTTTTTTATCTTTTCCTTAGTTATGATATTGATGATACCGCCGGTACCGCTTGCCGAATATTTGGCTGAAGGATTGGTGATAACCTCAATACGTTCCAATGCATTGGCAGGAAGCTGTTGCAGGTAACTTTTCAGCCCGTCAGTGCTTAAGCGCGAAGGTTTGTCGTTTATCCAGATTTCCACATTAGAAACACCACGAAGGGTAACATTACCCTCCAGATCAACCCAAACACCGGGCGCATTTTGTAGTGCATCATTTGCTACCCCTGATTGTATGCTTATATCTTCGTTTACATTATAAATCTTTTTTTCGGCATTATACTGATAAACCGGTTTCTGTGCCTGTATTTCCACTGCATTCAACTGTTGGGTGGAAGGCGTTAGCCGGAAAATACCAAATGAAATTTTTTGAGATACTCCATTCACACTTACCGGCAGTAAGGGCGGGTTGTAGCCTACGTATGAAATTCTAGCAAAATAATTTCCTGCCAGTATACCCTTTATCTCAAAATATCCTTTTTCGTCGGTAGTAGTCCCTTTTACAAAGGTTTTGTCTGATTCTTTAAGTATGCCTATGTTAGCATAAGAAAGTGGTTGCCCGCTGATACTGTCAATAATAGTTCCGCTGATTTCGTATTTTGGGGTATCCCCCCTGGAAGATTGTGCAAAAACGTTAGATGAAATTACAAAAAACGAAAGGAGAAGATAATAAGTGCAAAATGTTTTCATTATGTTTTGATATTTTAATAAATAACTATAATTTTGAAAGTTTAGTATTTTAGCATGCTAAATATTTCACTTCTTTCAAAAAAAAATAGCAAATAAAAAAAATAAATTAATATGCAACAAAAATAATCGGTATATATCTGTCTGAAGACGTTTTCCGGACAATCATGTCTGACCATTTCTGAAATTAACGGATTATTGATACCGTACCGATAAGAAAACTCCGGAAGTAGTATGAGAAAAAGAAGGGAAATTGTTAATACCAATAATAAAATTAATTTTTAAAAACTCACGGCTCATAACATAACACTAAAAAAATCTTTACTTTTACGCCAAAATACACTTTTATGGATACCCAACTCGAAAATAATCCCATCTTCGAAACATTGAAATCTAAAGCCAACCTGAAACTGGATGTATATGATGTTACCCTTGGCATTTTTAAAGATTTTAAAACGGTGGTAGCACAAATGGCTGAGGAATTCAGCATACAACGCACCTCTGAAGAAAGATATATTCCATTTGAATTCAAAGACAAAAGTGAATTTGAATTTGAGTTTCGTTTTGCCGGCGACGTACTTATTTTTATGATGCATACCAACATTTTTGAATTTTCACGCGAGCATGAAGTAATGCGTCTGCCATACATCCGAGACGATAAACATCGCTCCTATTGCGGCGTGATTCACATATATAATTTTCTCGCCGATTCGTTTAAATACAACCGGATGAACGACGTAGGTTATCTTATCGGACGGGTGTTTATCAATAAAGAAAAACACTATTTCATAGAAGGCAAACGCGAAATAGGCAGTTTGTATCCCAACTTTGCCACGGCTGTAATTGAAAACGGGAGCATCCGCAATCTTGTGGAAAAAGCTATGCTTTATACTCTTAATTTCGATTTACTTTCACCTCCCTACGAACAGGTAAAGGAAGTTACCCTGTACGAAATGCAGGCTGTACTCGATAATATGAAAATACGAACGGGGAAACGCCTCGGATTTCGCTTCCAATCCGACAAAGAAGAAACCATATAACAACATAAATTACGATATTAAAGATATCGAAAACAACATTAGTTATCATATTGCTATAATAAAACTACATATCGGAATGCTAATTTTTAATTCATTATATAAAACAGGGTAAAATAGCCCGGTGAACGAAAATGTATTAATTATATCGGCAAATTTCCAAAAACGAAACCTATGCATACCGATTATTCCCAAGCTAATCTCCCTATTAAAAGTTGGGCAGAGGACGACCGTCCTCGCGAAAAAATGTTACTAAAAGGCAAACAGGCACTCAGCAAAGCAGAATTCATTGCCATACTGTTGCGTTCTGGTAGCAGGAACGAATCGGCAGTAGAACTGGCAAAACGTATCCTGAACAGTGTAAACGACAGCATATCTGCACTTAGCAAACTTTCGGTAAAAGAGTTGATGAAATTCAAAGGAGTGGGCGAAGCCAAAGCCATTAGTATTGTTGCTGCCCTTGCCCTTGCCAAGTACATCAGCAGCGACGAAGTGCTGGAACGTAAAACTATACAGTCGAGTGGCGATGCTTTTGAAATCTTTCAAAGTCTGATAAATAATCCCAATTATGAAGAATTCTGGATACTGTTACTCGACCGTTCCAACAAAATTCTCCGTCCGGTATGTATCAGCGAAGGCGGAATGAGCGGTACGGTAGTTGACCCGAAAAAAATTTTCAAAATTGCCATTGATAACAATGCAACCTCGCTGATTGTTTGCCATAATCACCCTTCGGGTAACCTGCAACCCAGTGAAAGCGACATCAAGCTCACTAAAAAACTGAAAGAAGGCGGACAACTTCTGGATATTTCCATTCTCGACCACCTTATTCTTGGCGAAGAAAAATATCTTAGTTTTGCTGATGAAAATATATTTTAGGGATGTATAGAAATAAGAAAAACCTGACAGGATCGAATAAAAACGTAATTAAATGATAAAAATCTTAACGGTTATAGGCGCAAGACCACAAATCATTAAGGCGGCTGCACTGAGCAGGGCTATCCGCACCCATTTCAGTGAACGGATCATCGAAATTATCCTGCACACAGGACAACATTACGATGCCAACATGTCGGATGTATTTTTCAATGAGATGGGTATTCCTCAGCCGGATTATAACCTGGAAGTAGGCTCGATGAGCCATGCCAAACAAACTGCACGCATGATGGAAGGCATTGAAGAAGCCTTGCTGAAAGAAAAACCGGATTTTTGCATTTTATACGGCGACACCAACTCTACTCTTGCCGGCGCATTGGCTGCTGCCAAAATCCATACCCCGGTAATTCATGTCGAGGCAGGTTTGCGTTCGTTCAATAAAAGTATGCCCGAAGAAATCAACCGCATCTGCTGTGATCATGTTTCCACCCTGCTTTTTTCGCCTACCGAAACTGGTTATAACAACTTAATTAAGGAAGGGCTTCCCGTGGATAACCGCCCACCCTACTCTGCCGACAACCCTAAAATTTATCATTGCGGCGATGTGATGTACGACAACAGTTTGTATTTTGCCGGTATTGCCGAAAAAAAATCCACAATTCTACAAACATACCAACTCCAACCGGATAATTTTATCCTTTGCACCATCCATCGCGACAACAACACCGATCAACTTGAAAGGCTGAATACAATTTTCAATGCCATAAACAAGATTACCAGAGAAAACTGTATTCAAATAATTCTGCCCCTGCATCCACGTACCGCCAAACTACTGCCCATAAATCTACACGAATCACTTTACAACAAAATATCCCAAAACCCATATATCCATATTGTTTCTCCGGTATCTTTCCTCGACATGATTGTCCTCGAAAAAAATGCCTGTTTAATTTTAACCGATTCGGGCGGAGTGCAAAAAGAAGCCTATTATTTCCAAAAACCCTGCATCATTCTGCGACCTGAAACCGAATGGAAAGAGATAGTTAAAAACGGAGTGGCAATAGTTGCTAATGCTGATGAGGGAAAAATACTCAGGGCTTATGAATATTTTACAGAACAAAAAACTTTAACCTTTCCCCCGGTTTTCGGCGATGGCAAAGCCGCTGAGTTTATCTGCAACGAAATACTGAATTGCTCTACAACCCCGCTAACCAAGCTTTTTCAAAATAATTAAGGATGTATTGTTTTGTAGTCCAAATACATTACCTTTGTGAAAACAAACCATTTTCATGCCGATGAAAAATTTCCAGTATTTGTTAATTAGCAGTATTTTAATTACATACAGCCCGGTTATATACAGCTATTACCATGCTGGTTCAGGCTGGCATCCCAAAGCAGGTACGGATTATTTTCAACTACTGTGTCTTACAGCCCATGCTAATAACTTCAGTGATAATACCTACATTCATTTCATTCCTGATGCCACTGCCGGATTCGACAGTCAGTACGATGCATACAAATTACTTGGAGGCTACCCCGAAGTGCCTCAAATTTATACTACTGCTTACGGTATTCAACTTTCAATAAACACCCTACCTTCAGTAGAATCCAATCCGGTTATTCCGGTAGGATTATATGTTGGGCTATCAGGTAACTATACTATCAGTGCCTATGGCATGAATACTTTCTCACCCGAAGTTCCTATATGGTTGTATGATAATGTTACGCACTCGTGTATTAATCTGAGGGAAGATTCCCTTTATGCTTTTTCATATACTGCTGGAAGCAATGAAATGCGTTTCCAACTTTTTTTTGACGAAAGCATGCATATTTTGCCATCAAACAAACCATTAGAAACTGTATTTTACTCCGATGGGAAAATACACATCCGTTTTACCGGTGTTTTTTCTAAAGGGGAAGTCGAGATATTTGATATTACCGGAAAAATTATCGGGGAAAAAATAATTTACAATGCCTACCCCATTGAAATCAATGTACCGCAAGGGCTCTCCGTGTATATAGTACGTTTAACAACAAATAATGGATATACTACACGCACTCTCCTTTCAGGATACTAAATTTCAAACCTATTATATTTTCTTTGTCACATATTTTGCAGATTAAAAAAAAGTTTCTACTTTTGCACTCCATTTTAAATAATCTATTAATCTATTAATTAAACACATTACCCATGTTAAAACAGTATGAAACCGTTTTCATTATGACTCCCGTTTTATCTGAAGAACAGATGAAGGAAACGGTAAATAAATTTCAGAAAATTCTGAAAGACAAGGGGGCAGAAATTATTTTCGAAGACAACTGGGGATTACGCAAACTGGCGTACCCGATTCAAAAGAAAACTACCGGATTCTTTCACCTTATAGAGTACAAAGGCGAAGGAAACATTGTAGCCGATTTTGAATTAGCACTAAAACGCGAAGAACGTATAATCCGTTTTTTAACAGTAGCGTTGGATAAACACTCCATTGCTTATAACGAGAAAAAACGTTTGGCTAAAGCCAATAACGAAAAAAATACTGTCGCACAACAAGTTGAAATTTAATCTCTAATCTTCCAGAAAATGGCTACACAAGCAAATTCCGAAATAAAATATTTAACCCCGATTGCGGTTGATATTAAAAAGAAAAAATACTGTCGTTTTAAGAAAAGCGGCATTAAATATATTGATTACAAAGATGGTGACTTTCTGTTGAAATTTATCAACGAACAAGGCAAAATTCTGCCCCGCCGTATTACAGGTACATCCACAAAATACCAACGCAAAGTGGCACAAGCCATAAAACGCGCAAGGCATATCGCTTTATTACCTTATGTTGCTGACTTATTAAAATAAAAAGGAGAATTACACATGAAAGTGATCTTAAAAAAAGACGTTCCCAACTTAGGGTTTGCCAATGATATAATTAATGTAAAAGATGGATATGGTCGTAACTATCTTATTCCCCAAGGTTTTGCTATACTTGCTACTGAAGTTAATTTAAAAATTCATAGCGAAAACCTTAAACAAAAATCGTTCAAGGAAGAAAAAATTAAAAAAGAAGCAACTACCTTAGCCAAAGCTCTTGACAATATTACCGTAAAAATAGGTGCAAAAGCTGCCACTACCGGCAAAATTTTTGGTTCGGTTAATGCTATTCAAATTGCAGAAGCCATAAAGGAACAGTTCAACTACGAAATTGACCGTAAAAAAATCCATGTTGATGGTGAATCTATTAAGGAATTGGGGAACTATACTGCAAAAATCATACTCCACAAAGAAGTAAGCGCAATAATAAATTTTGAAGTATTTGCCGAATAAATTTTAAAAAAAAGTAATTTTTTATAATTTTAGTCCCGGTTTTTTTAATCGGGATTTTTTTATGCTTCCAGCCAACCAGATAAAATATATTAAATCACTTTCTGCAAATAAAGGCAGAAACATGCACAATTATTTTATAGCGGAAGGGATTAAAATTGTAAATGAATTAATTTTCAGCAATTTTTTTATTGATAAAATTTACTTAACTCCTTTGATTTACGAAAAATATTTTGATACTTATTCACAATTTAACATACAAATAGTTTCTATATCAGAAGCAGAAATGCAGAGAATAAGCCAGCAAACTACCCCGCCTGGAATACTCGCTTTGGTTAAAATACCTGATCCTGCTCCTTTGCCAACGGATTTTTCCTACTGCCCTGTCCTCGTTCTGGATGAAATAAAAGACCCAGGTAATTTAGGGACTATCATTCGCAGTGCCGACTGGTTTGGACTATCTGATATTATTTGCAGTGAAAACAGTGTTGATGTTTATAACCCTAAAGTTGTGCAGGCAACTATGGGCTCAGTGGCAAGAGTGCGTATACATTACACGCAACTCGACACATTTTTCGCAAGCCTGCCTTTCGGAATAAATATTTATGGAAGTTTCCTTAATGGCGAAAATATTTCTGCTATTAAACTTGATTTTAATGGAATAATAATAATTGGAAACGAATCGAGAGGTATATCCAATTTTCTTCTGCCATACATAACAAAAAAAATTAAAATTCCTTACGGCAATAGAAAAAATATTAGCGACAAAGCCGAATCGCTGAATGCATCTATTGCAACAGCTATCATTCTTTACGAATTTTGCAGACAAGGCTAAAAAGCAGCAGATTTTTATTGATGATTAAAATTTTTTTATTTTTAATTTAAAATTTTTTATAACTTTGTAAAGTTAATCTTTAAAATTTACAGCAGTGGAACAAACAGTAAGTAAAATTAATTATCACATTGAGGAACTCCTAAAACAGGAGAACTTGTCTGAAAGGACCAAAAATGTGTGCCTCGATGAAGGAATCGAAACGTTATTTAAAATTATAGCGTTCTACTTTAAAAACGGGGATTTCAAAATCATCCGTAACTGCGGCGAAAAAACCAACAAAGAACTTATTGGACTATCGCAAAAGTACATAGCTCTCTACACCCTCACCCCGGATATGCTGGGAAAGACTGACGAAGAAACTCCCTTTGATAAATTCAAGTTTTTCTGTTTCGACAGGTTTAACATTCCTTCCGATGTAATGGAATCTCTTAAAGTTGAATTTATTGACAGCCGGCTTCCTTTCTTCAAATTCATCAATATTCTTACAAATAATATTTTGAATGAAAGGGAATTATTTATATTCGAAAGTAATTCAGGCTTTTACAAAGGAAAGAAAAAGCAAACCCTACAACTAATTGGATCACAGTATTCCATTACTCGTGAACGCGTTCGTCAAATATCACAGCGCATTCCGTTAATGCTCGAATCAAGTCTTTTGCGTCTTTTCGATCATATAAAATTTATTAAAAATCATTTCTATTATAATCTTGAGGAAAAAGAAGACTATATCATCGTTTCTCCCCGTTTTTCCGATGCGATAAATCAGGTAGAAAACCTTGAGTACACAACACGTTTTTATGGTTTTGTCTTTTCTTTAATTTACAAAGACTCACACAAACTGTATTTTAACTCCAAGCATTATAAAAACTGCTACCTGATAAAAAATGAGTTTGCTGCACTTTTCGATTTCAATAAATTTTATAAAGATATCGAAACCAGGATACACACACGTAATGCTGCCAATTATCTGCTAAATATTGCCGATTTTATCCCCAACTTTTTAAAAACACAGGATGCAGATATTATTGCAAAGTTATTGCCCTTGTGCAAACGCATTGCTACTGATGAGTTTGGTTTGACTCTCGAAGAAAACAGTTCTGTAGTTGTTCCCCGAAATACTATGAAAAAACTTTCGGAATTCGTAATTGAAATTCTGGAAGATTTCAAACATCCTATGCACCTTACTGAAATTCGTCAGGAACTTGACCGTCGTACCATAAAATCTCCTCCCAATATTGAATCTCTTCGGTCATCAATTTTGAGCATTGGAGATATTGTTGCTATTGGTAAAACAAGTACTTATGCCCTTAAGGGCTGGGGATATGTTAAAACAGGTACCATAAAAAAACTTGTTTTTGAATACCTTAACCAATTCAACGAACCTAAACATATCAACGAAATCTCTGAATTTGTTAACCAATTCAGGGTTACCAATGATAAGAACATTCTCTCAAACCTCAAACTTGATAAAAACAACATTTTCATTTTCTTTAAACAAGGATATGTAGGTATTTCCAATAAAAATTACAAACTCGAAAACACCAATCTTGTTTAACCGGGTTTATTTTTGACAAATGCAATATTACTCAAACCATACAGGTATGGAAAAAAAATATTTTCTATACCTGTTTTTTTATTTTTTATTTTTTTCACCCTTACAAGTATTTAGCCAGGACATTTCCGGCAAGCCTGATTTAAATGCACTTTCCCCTGACCATATTTTTTCCGAAAATATCAAAACTTTTATTCTTCAACCCGAAGGAACACAATTTGCACTTCCCTTGATTACGCTAGGCTCCGACAACAAGTTAGAACTGAAATTTGATGAGTTAGGCATTGAAAACAAGCACTATAAATATAATTTTGTTTATTGCAATGCCGAATGGGATGCCACAGAACTTCCTGTTTCCGACTATATAAGCGGTTTCGCCGAAGGTGATATCACCCAGGTTACCTTTTCGAGAAATACGTTAATAGACTATTGCCATTATTCATTGCAATTTCCAGAACAGAGTACCCAATTTATTTTGCCGGGAAACTATTTGATTGTTGTGTATGCTGATGACACCAAAGACAAACCAATAATCATTGCACATTTTTATGTCGTGGAATCACAACTTACCATTGATGCCAAAGTACAACGGGCAACGCTGCTCGAAAACAGTAATACACATCAGGAAATAAGTTTTTCATTACATACTTCCAACTATCTTATTTCAAACCCCTATCAGAACCTTAAAATTTATATTTATCAGAACCAGCGTTTTGACAACAGAATTTCTGGTATTCAACCCCAAATGGTAGTTGGCAACACCATTGATTATACTTTTAATGAAGATATCTCTTTTGAGGGTGGAAACGAATTCAGAAATTTTGATACAAAAGATTTCAGATACCAAAGCCCGGGAACTCGTAAAATTGAAAAAGATAGCCTTTACATAATTACTTTGGCATCCGACAAGAAAAAACCCTTTCAAGTATATGAATCGCAGAAAGATATTAATGGAAATTTTTTGATTAAAAGCAATGATGCTTACGATAATGACACCGAAGCAGATTATTGCATAGTTGTTTTTACTTTACCAGCAGATGTTCCATACTTATCAGGAAATGTATATATTTTCGGTGGATTAACACAATGGCAATAACAAGAAAATGCAAAAATGCAATATAACGCAAAGGAAAAAGCCTACAAAGGAAATTTACTTCTCAAACAGGGTTATTATAATTACCAATATCTTTTTGTTGATACGGATGGAAAAGCAGGAACTGCTGCAATAGAAGGTAATCATTTTGAAACAGAAAATAATTATACAATTTTTGTATACTATAGAGAGCCAGGAAGTTATGCAGATAAGTTGATAGGATTTAAAAGTATTAACAATCTGTTTTAAAAACGAAATAACAAAGTCCGCTAAAAAAACACTGTTTTAATGACATTTTTATCAATTTAACTTCTAATATTTTAACAATTTGGCACTTGAATAGAAATACCCATTACGATTGGTTTAAAAACAAACAGGGATACTGCAATGCAGCGAAAATTTATACCATCCCGGTTAGTAAAAACAGGTACACCTGCTAACGAAAAACGCGACTCTTCATATAAATTGCGTTTTTTGTTGAATAAATCCTGGGTAGATAATTTTCGATTGCCTGTTATTTGGCAAAATTGATAGCTCTTGTTTCGCGGATTACGGTAATTTTTATCTGTCCCGGGTAAGTCATTTCACTCTGAATTTTTTTCGACAGATCAAAAGATAGCTGTGCTGCTTCGTTATCGTTGATTTTATCGGAAGCTACCATAACCCGCAATTCACGTCCTGCCTGGATGGCATACGTTTTAAGTACTCCGGGGTAAGATAAAGCAAGTTCTTCAAGGTGGTTTAATCGCTGAATATAAGCATCTACCACTTCCCTACGAGCTCCGGGACGTGCCCCTGAAATAGCATCACATGCCTGAACGATAGGAGCATACAACGAAATCATTTCCACTTCATCGTGGTGCGCTCCGATTGCATTGGAAATTTCAATCTTTTCCTTAAATTTTTCAGCGATTTTCATCCCTAAAATAGCATGTGGCAATTCAGGTTCATTATCAGGAACTTTACCAATATCATGCAGCAATCCTGCTCGTTTGGCTTTTTTAGGGTTCAAGCCCAGTTCAGCTGCCATAGTTGCGCAAAGATTAGCCACTTCTTTTGAATGCTGGAGTAGGTTTTGTCCATAGGAAGAACGGTATTTCATTTTTCCTATAAGACGTGTAAGTTCGTGATGCAAACCATGAATACCCAAATCAATGGAAATCCGTGTTCCTGTATCAATAATTTCCTGTTCAATCTGTTTTTTTGTTTTGGCTACGACTTCTTCAATTCGTGCAGGATGGATACGACCATCTGTTACCAGTTTGTGCAACGACAAACGGGCAATTTCTCTTCGTACCGGATCGAAGCCGGAAATAATAATTGCGTCAGGAGAATCGTCAATGATAACTTCTATTCCGGTAAGAGCTTCTAAAGTACGGATGTTTCTGCCTTCTCTCCCGATAATTCGCCCTTTCATTTCATCATTTTCGATATTGAAAACGGAAACAGTATTTTCAATAGCATTTTCGGTAGCTGTACGCTGAATAGTTTCTACAACAATTTTTTTAGCCTCCTGGTTGGCGGTAATTTTGGCTTCATCAATAATATCCTTAATAAGGGTTACCGCCTCTACTTTTGCATCATCTTTAAGACTATCTATAAGTTGTGCTTTAGCCTCAATAGCCGTGAGGCTAGCAATAGATTCGAGTTGTTCAATCTGTTTTTTGTGAAATTTGTCAAGCTCAGCCTGTTTTTTACTTATTACTTCGAGTTGTGTATTCAGATTGGCTTTAATGGTGTCTAATTCTTTTTGTTTGCGTTGAATTTCCTCCATTTTTTGCGAAATGGAGGCTTCTTTTTGTTTTATCCTGTTTTCAAATTTAAGCAGGTTGTTGTTTTTTTCGTTAATTATTTCTTCATGTTCACTTTTAAGCTGCAAAAAATTTTCTTTTGCCTGTAAAATTTTTTCCTTTTTAATTACCTCAGCTTTTTCTTCTGCATCACGTATAATGTGTGCGCTTTTTTGTTCTATAGCATTACGAATTAAATTATTAGTAACAAACCAGCTAATAATTGCTCCTGCTATTAAAGCGATAATAATAAAAATTATTTGTTCCATAGGTTTATATATTTATGATTGAATAATGGAGGAAGGAGCCTTAACAAAAAAAACCCGCATTAATTCAGGAGTTTTAGTAAACCCCAGTTAAACATGTATAGAGCTGCCAGATGTTTCGAACGTCCACTGTTCCCCTTTCGGTGAAACCCGAATAATCGGATTGAGGCCTGTCCTACCTATCAATGAGCTTAGCCCTAATGATTGTAGTGTTGAGTTTACAAACGTAGTTTGAATTAAATGCGGGTAAATTTTAATGTATTTTCAAAGAACACTAATCTTTTAAACAACGATATTTTCAGTGAGTATCCTGTCTATTTCCGTTAGTTTTGCTTCAAGATGATTTTCGTAAAATGTCAGTTGGCTTTCACCATTCACGGCTTCAGTAGCAAAATGTAACGAAGCCATTGCAAGCAAATCCTGTTTATCTTTAAAAGCGTAATTAACAGCATACTCATTTATTATTTTGTCTATCAGTTTAGTTGCTTTTCTTACCGTTTCTTCTTCTTCTCTTTTAACGGTTAACCGGTATTGCCGGTCAGCAATGGTAACTGATATACTTAGTTCATTCATAGGGTAAAATTCTCTTTTTATATCATTTGTTTAAAAGTCCTATGCATTTATCAATTTCCCGCACGAGTTCATTAATCTTGTACTTTTCGGCTAAGTTCTCCTTGCCTTTATTTAAAGTTTTAACTAATTTTAATGTAAATAATTTCTCTTCTAATTCTCGTATTTTACTATTTTGTTCTTCAATAGTTTGTTTTAAATTGTCAATGGCTTGGTTCAATTCTTTCTTTTCAACCTGAAGACTTTGCAAACGTTCTGTTAACTCCCTGACTTTATATTCTATACCAGCAATTAACTTATTAATACTCTTCATAGTTATCAATAATGGAATAAACCCCCTATTGTATTGCAAAGATAGTTTTTTATCTTAAATAACAAAATATTTTTTCCCGTCACAATGCTATAAAGAAAAGTTAAGTTGCCCTTATCTGCCATAAAATCTATTTTAAATTTTGTCAGTTAAAAATTTGTATCTTAGTAATCCATTTTTTAGTCATGCAATTTAACGAAGAATTTCTTCATTATCTGTGGAAATTCAGGCTTTTTACCTTTCCACTCAGCACCACTGCCGGCGAGTATATTACAGTAATTCACCCTGGAGAACTAAATACCGATGCAGGTCCTGATTTTTTTAACGCAAGAATCACCATCGGCAACACTACCTGGGCTGGCAATATTGAAATTCACATGCAATCGTCAGATTGGCTGAAACATGGGCATCAACATGATAATGCTTATCAGAGCACCATACTTCATATTGTTTACAATGATGATATTAGTGTAAAAAATTCTTTTGGCAACTGTATCCCTACTCTTGAAGTGAAGCACCGCATAGCACCTGCTCTTTTCGAAAATTACCAGGACTTAATGATGAGTCGCAGTGAAATAGCCTGTGGAAAACACATAGCACAAACCAAAGCAATTGTGTTGACAAATTGGCTTGAAAAATTATCTGCTACCCGGCTTGAAAAAAAAGTTACGATCCTACAGCAATCGTTTGAGCAAAATAAAAACAACTGGGAGGAAACATTTTACCAGGCACTGGCAAAAAATTTCGGAATAGGTGTGAATACACTCCCTTTCGAGATGTTAGCAAAATCTCTTCCGGTTAAATGCCTTGCCAAACACAAAGATAATCTTTTCCAGATTGAAGCGATGCTATTTGGGCAAGCCGGTTTTTTTGAAAAAAATTATAATGATAACTACCCAAAGCAATTGCAAAAAGAATACCGTTTTCTTTCCGAAAAATTTGCATTGCAGCCACTTGGGTTACATCTATGGCGTTTTTTACGGATACGTCCCGATAATTTTCCCACTTTGCGAATAGCACAGTTTGCTGCACTGGTTCATCAGTCTTCCGCACTTTTTTCCAAAATTACCACGATAGAAAGTATCCATGAAATAATTTCTTTATTTGATGTACATTGTTCCGACTATTGGAATACGCATTACATTTTTGATAAATGTGCTGCATACCGTACTAAATCGTTTGGGAAAAATGCTATTATCCTTTTAATTATTAATACAGTAATTCCTTTTCTATTTTTGTATGGAAAAGCAACAGGTAACCAAAATCTGGCAGAAAAGGCTTTCCAGATGCTTGAACAATTACCCCCCGAAAAGAATTCAATAACTAAAGAATTTGAAAACTTGGGAGTTAAAATTAATTCGGCATTACAAAGCCAAGCGTTACTCGAACTGAAGATTTGCTTTTGCAAGCAGAAAAAATGTCTTGATTGCAATATTGGTAATTTTTTATTACAACGTGAGCAGGAATTATAAAAAATTATAAATTGCAGAGGCAAATTTTCAAATTAAAAACCCATATCCGTTGAAGATATTTTTCGGTTTGCATAGCATAAAATCGGCAATAATCATTCTGGTTACAATTACTCCGATTGGAATTGCAGAATACTGTTTTATTGAGAATTCTTCTTTACAGCATACCGTCTACATTGCAGTAATCAGTCATTTTATTTCAATGAATTTGCCTAACACATTTCTTTTTAGGAACAATACAGTTAAATCCTTAATATAGAATAAAATGTTAAAAAATATATTTGCACTAAAGCCATTAAATCAACTAATGGAAGAAAGTCGGGAAAATGGTCATGGATTAAAACGGACACTCACTCGGCTTAATTTGATTACTCTTGGTATTGGAGCTATTATCGGTGCCGGAATTTTTGTAATTACCGGTCAGGCATCGGCACAGTATGCCGGACCCGCCATCGTTATTTCCTTTTTAATTTCAGGACTTGCGTGTGCTTTTGCCGGCTTGTGTTATGCTGAATTTGCATCTATGATTCCCATTGCAGGTAGTGCCTATACTTATGGATATGCTACCTTGGGCGAGTTTTTTGCATGGATAATCGGCTGGGATTTAATTCTGGAATACTTATTTGCCGCTGCCACAGTTTCGGTAGGATGGTCGGGGTATATGGTAAGTTTTTTAAAGGATTTTAATATCATCATTCCGCCTGAATTTATGGCAGCTACAGGGGCAAAATTGTATAATATCCCTAATATGGGCTGGACAACATTATCCTCGTTGCCGAAAGAAACTTTATCAATATTAAATCTGGAGACTCTTCCACACGCAACTGCAATTATAAACCTTCCTGCCATGTTTATCATCTTTTCCCTGGTATGTCTGTTGGTAATAGGCATTCGCGAATCTGCTAATTTTAATAATATTATGGTTATTGTAAAAGTGTCGGTAATTATTTTATTTATTTGTCTTGGGATTGCTTTTGTAAAAGCCGGAAATTGGCATCCGTTTATTCCAAAGAATACCGGGACCTGGGGGCATTTTGGATGGAGCGGAATATTCAGGGGTGCAGGGGTTATCTTTTTCGCCTACATTGGGTTTGATGCCGTTTCTACTGCAGCACAGGAATCTAAAAATCCACAGAAAGATATGCCATGGGGCATTCTTGGCTCGTTATCGGTTTCAACAGTTTTATACATTTTAGTTGCTATTGTTTTAACCGGCGTGGTAAGTTATACACAATTAAATGTTGCCGACCCAGTAGCAGTGGGAGTAAATGCAATGGGAAATAGCATGTTTTGGCTTCGTCCGATTATTAAAATTGCCGCTATTGCCGGTTTGAGTTCGGTAATCCTGGTGATGCTGATGGGGCAGCCGAGGATTTTTTATTCCATGTCAAGAGACGGTTTGCTTCCGCCCGTTTTTTCTCATATTCACCGTAAATTCAAAACGCCTTATGTAAGCACTATCATCACCGGGTCAGTAGCCATTGTACTTGCCGGTATTTTGCCTATCGGGATTTTAGGCGAACTGGTTTCCATCGGTACATTGCTTGCTTTTGTAATTGTCTGTGTGGGAATTATTTTCTTACGATACAAAAAACCGGACATACATCGTCCGTTCAAAACGCCATTCGTTCCGGTAATACCTGCTTTGGGTGCGCTGATTTGTCTTTTACAGATGGTAGCCCTGCCCTTAGGCACTTGGATGCGTTTAATTATCTGGATGCTATTGGGCTTTATAATTTATTTTACTTATGGAAGGCATCATAGCAAATTAAATAATAACAATTTGTAATGACATTTTAGAACTATACACTATGAAAAATCAGCCTGCATTAAAGAAAAGTCTGAATCTGTTTGATTCTACGGCATTGGTCATCGGTTCGATGATAGGTTCTGGCATTTTTATTGTCAGTGCCGATATGTCGCGTACCCTGGGTTCCCCGGGATGGTTAATGGTAGCCTGGATAATCACGGGCTTTCTCACCATTTTTGCAGCCATCAGCTATGGCGAACTGGCATCACTGATGCCCCAGGCAGGTGGTCAATATGTTTATCTTCGCGAAGCCTACAACCCTCTTTTTGGATTTCTGTACGGCTGGACACTTTTTCTTGTAATACAAACAGGCACTATTGCTGCAGTAGCTATGGCATTTGCCAAATTTTTCGGGGTACTTGTCCCCTGGTTTTCCGAAAATAACATTTTAATATCCATGGGAAGTATTAAAATAAATTATGCCCAGTTACTGGCGGTTACAAGTATTGTCCTGCTCACATGGATTAATACAAAGGGAATTAAAACAGGAAAATACATTCAAAATGGATTCACAGGAATAAAAACCATTGTTTTACTTCTTTTTATCCTCATCGGGTTATTTTTTGCCACTAACAATGGTGCAGTAAAAGCCAATTTTTCGATCTTGTGGGATGCCCAGCAATATAGCGGAAATCAATTTGTATCCTTAACCGGATTTGCTGTTATTGTCGCAATCGGCACTGCCATGGTGGGTTCACTCTTTACTTCGGTAACTTGGGAAAATCTTACTTTTACTTCTGGTGAAGTAATAAATCCTAAACGTAATGTGCCTTTAGGTCTATTTTTTGGAACCCTCATCGTAACTGCTATTTACTTGTTAGCTAATCTTGTTTATTTGAACATTTTGCCTTTGCGGGGAAATATAGAAGGTACCACGGCTTTTGAAAGAGGAATGCAGTTTGCAACCAACGACAGGCTTGCCACTGCATCTATGGAAAGTGTTTTTGGGCAGTATGCGGCTGTTATAATGGCTGTTTTTATCGTAATCTCCACTTTTGGATGTAATAACGGTCAGGTACTGGCAGGAGCAAGGGTATATTATGCTATGGCTGGCGACGGTTTGTTTTTTAAGAAAGTAGGGAAGCTGAATGCAAAAGGTGTTCCGGCTGCCGGATTGATTACTCAGGGTATTTGGGCTTCATTACTATGTTTTTCAGGAACATATAGCCAGTTGCTTGATTATGTAGTATTTGCCGTTCTTATCTTTTATGTTCTCACCATTACAGCAATTTTCGTGCTCCGAATCAGAAAGCCCCATGCAGAACGACCCTACAAAGCATTCGGCTATCCGGTGATTCCCGCAATATATATTTTAATTTCCATTCTTATAATGATTATTCTTCTCATTTATAAGCCCGATTATACTTGGCCTGGTTTAATTATCGTACTCATGGGAGTTCCGGTTTATTATATCTGGAAAAAAGGAAAAACAAATACATCATCATTAAAGTCCTGAAAAAGGTAGTAACTCTCTTCAAAATTCGGGTAAGACATTGTCAAAATATTAATAATCAATTATTTTATTTTAATAAATTGAATATCACATATTTAAAGTTTCACAATATCAGTTTTTTTACATAGTAAGTATTTTTTATTTTTGCAATCTGCTTCAATGCCGGGTGGGTTTCGCAACTATAATCAAAGTAACATATAATTAATTTTAAATCCAGAATGCAACATATTTCCAGATTTTTATTATGGTTAATGGGATGGAAAATTGTAGGGGAACTTCCTGATAATATAAAAAAGTGCGTAATCATCATGGCACCCCATACCAGTAATATTGATTATTTTATTGGAATCTTGGGGTTTACAGTCCTCAGACTCAAGGTGCGAATTTTAATTAAAAAAGAAGCTTTCATTTTTCCTTTTGGCTATCTACTAAAAAAAACGGGTTGTATTCCGGTAAAAAGAGGAAAAGTAAACCATCTGATAGAAATATCCACTGAATTATTTAATAAAAATCATTCGCTTATTTTGGTAATAACACCTGAAGGCACAAGAGGTTATAACCCTATATGGAAAAAAGGGTTTTATCACATTTCCACTAATGCCAAGGTTCCCATTGTATTGGGGTACCTCGATTATGCCAGTAAAACAGGGGGTTTGGGCGAAATTCTTTATCCTTCAGGAAATTTTCAAAATGATTTCCACAAAATTGAAGAATTCTACAGAACCAAAACTGCCCGGCATCCTGAAAAATTTAATCTTTCTTCAGCGAATACACGACAAAACTGAACGAATATTCACTTTTTCCCAACGAATATACATCGGCTTAGAATTAACCTTTTTTTCTTTTTAATTTTGCCAAACAAATAAAATCACAGGGCAAAGACTGTATTTACTAATTTTGTCCATCTTAAAAAAATAAAAAAATGACAGAAAAACAATACAGTTTCGGATTGATAGGTGCTGCCGGTTATATCGCGCCCCGGCACATGAAAGCCATCAAGGAAACTGGCAACAATTTGGTAGCTGCCCTCGATAAATTCGACTGCGTAGGTATAATGGACAGCTATTTTCCTCAGGCTTCTTTTTTTACGGAATCCGAACGTTTTGACCGTCATTTGGATAAACTTCGCCGTAAGGGAGAAGGTAAAGTTGACTTTGTAAGTATCTGCTCCCCAAATTACCTTCACGATGCCCATATACGACTTGCATTACGTAACGAAGCCCATGCAATTTGCGAAAAGCCCTTAGTATTAAATCCATGGAATGTGGATGCATTAAACCAGATAGAAAAGGAAACGGGCAAAAAAATCTTTAACATCCTGCAACTTCGCCTCCATCCAGCCCTGCTTGAACTAAAGCAAAAAATCGAAAATGGACCCAAGGATAAAGTCTATGATGTCGATTTAAGCTATATTACAAGCCGTGGCAAATGGTATTTTATTTCCTGGAAAGGCGATAGCGCAAAATCGGGTGGCATAGCTACCAATATTGGTATCCATTTTTTCGACATGCTCATCTGGATCTTTGGCAAGGTTAAACAAAGCATCGTCCATCTAAGCCAGCCCGATAAAGCCGGAGGTTATATTGATCTGGAACATGCCCGCGTCCGTTGGTTTTTGAGTGTGGATTATGAAAATATACCCGCAGAGATCAAACAGAAAGGACAACGTACCTATCGCTCCATCACTGTGGATGGTAAAGAAATTGAGTTTAGCGGAGGCTTTACCGAATTGCACACCGAATCGTATAAACAAATAATCAATGGCAACGGTTTCGGACTGGAACATGCCCGCCCATGCATCGAGATGGCTTATGAAATTCGTAATACCCAACCCATAGGGCGTATTGGTGAATACCACCCACTATTAGGAATTAAGTGATTTAATTATAAGTTATTGGTTAATCATTTATAGTTTAAAACAAAAAGTGAAATTTTTTATTATTTAAAAATCTTATCACTTTAAAAGCTTTATAAACCATACAAATATGTCTATCTCTTCTAAACAATGGCTTGCTCTTTACACCCGCTCACGTTGGGAAAAAAAAGTTTTTAAGCTGTTAACGGAAGGCGGGCATGAAGCGTTCCTCCCCCTTCGCAGAGAAAAAAGACAATGGAAAGACAGAAAAAAATGGGTGGAAGAGCCATTGATACGTTCATACATTTTTGTAAATACAGGAAAAAAAGAATATTATGATATTTTAAACACTCCCGGAGCAGTTTGTTACATCTTTTTTGAAGGCAAACCAGCACCAATTCGCGAAGAACAAATCCTTTTCCTTAAATCTATTAACGAAAACCCTCTCTCTGAATTTGAAGTTACTTCCAATAATTTCCAAAAAGGAGACCTGCTTACGATTACATCAGGCGCTTTTTCAGGATTTGAAGGTGAACTCATAGAATATAGAGGGAGAAAAAAAGTACTTATCCGTCTCGAACAGTTGGGAAAAGCAATTCTGATAACCATCCCTATACAGTATATTTCCATTTTAAACAAATAAATATAATGATAAGATATTGAATCAATAACATAAATTAATAAAAAAATTATAAAAAATTTACGTAACTGATGTGTTTGTAATAAAAAAAGTTTATACCTTTGAGTAATAATATTACTCAATAACGCTAAAATTACTAACAATCTTTCAATCAATAATATAAGTTATTAATTCATCTATTCTATGTTAGATGCACTGATCATATCGAAAACAAGGATAAAATTGCTGATGAAGTTTTTTCTGAACAGTGCCACATCTTCTTATTTGCGCGACCTTGAATCCGATTTTCAGGAATCCACTAATGCTATTCGGATTGAATTAAACCGGTTTGAAAAAGCAGGATTGCTTACTTCTTCTTTTTCAGGCAATAAAAAAATGTTTTTTGCCAATACCCGGCATCCCCTTTTTAATGATATCCATCGTATCATTATTAAGCATGTTGGAATTGATACTGTAACGGAAGAAATCATTAACAAGTTGGGAGGATTAAAAAAAGTGTACCTTACCGGTAGTTTTTCGAGGGGAATTGATAGCCATATCATTGATATAGTACTGATTGGAGAAGATATTGATAAAAATTATCTATTGACACTGGTAGAAAAAGCCGAAAAGCTTATCCACCGCAAAATACGATATATGCTGATGTTACCTGAGGAATATGAAGACTTCCGGGAAGAAGAACCCGAAGCCTTTCTCCTTTGGGAAATGTAATTTTTTTCTTTGGAAGGCAATTACAATACAATTTAATACCAATAGGTTACATGTATTATTGTAACTGAGAGGGCGAAGCTGTGCTTAGGCGGGATGAGGAGTTCAGAGCAAGGAACAGAATAGATTTTAATTAAAATTAAAATAAATAGTATGGCAACGGCAGCAAATTAACTAAGTACTAAACGGAGATATTGAATGCTTACGAAAATTTGTTAGGCTAAGATTCAGGAAGAAAAACAGGAAAGCCCGAAAGAAACCAAACATGCAGAAGCAAAGCAAGCCTCCGGAAATGTTGCCTCCTCATTATCAGAAGAAAACATTCTTAAAGGGATTGCCAATCTAAAATTGGATATTCCTCGTTCACTCGATACGCTTGAAAAATCACTTGTTGAAGAGCACAAAAAATTATCATCTCTGAAGGAAGCCACCGCAAACGAAAAACAATCTCTGGAAAACCTTTACGGAATTGTAGCCGAAACCGATTCGTTGGCTGCATTACTCCAGGCACAAAAAGAAAAGAAAGAAGCTTTTGACAAAAAATTAAGCGAAAAAAAGGAAGCTTTCGACAAGGAAATATCAGAAAAGCGTCAAAGTTGGGATAAAGAAAAGACAATTCATGAATTAACGCTGAAAGAGGAAAAAGAAAAAACAGCAAAAGAACGTAAACGCGAAGAGGAGAAATATACCTATACCCTTACGATAAAACGTAAGAAAGACGAAGATACCTATAATGAAAAAAATCAGCTTTGGATAAAGCGCTGGTTGAAAAACAGCAAACTTTTGATAAGGAATACAAGGAACGGGAACAGACTATTCTTGCAAAAGAGACAGAGTATTCCGAATTAAAGATAAAAGTCGAAAAGTTTCCGGATAAACTTCAGAAAGCCATTAAACAAAGCGAAAAAGAAGTTACCGACCGTCTTACTTCCCAGTTTAAGTTTGAAAAAGAGGTTTTGCAAAAGGACTATTCTTCTGAAGTGAAATTGAAGGAACAACAGATATTAGCGCTGGAAAACAAGATAAAAGACCTTGAAATACAACTTAAGCAAGCAATGGCTAAAACAGAAACCCCTGAAAAGAACCTGAAAGATGTGGTAATGAAAACCATCGAACAAGGTAGCCGGATTGCTTTTGTTGACAAGCCTCATACGAAGGAAACAGATTGAAAAATCATCCGCCAATTACGCTATTTTTCGCGGATAAATTAGTTTCAATCAATAAATTATAATTATAAAATTAGTTTAATTTGTGTAATTCGCGGACAAAAAAATAATTTGTTGATCAAAATAATCTGCGGATCAATCTGCAAGAATCTGTGGACTGAAGCCAATGAAGCTACATATTGGATTTTATTATTGCGTGATTCGGATTATATAACTTCAATAACGGCTACCGACCTATTATCCGACAACTTAGAGATAACCAAAATATTCACAGCAAGCATCAATATCGCAGAAAGAACTAATAAATAACAGCATAAAACAAACAGTGAAATTCTTCACTATTCATAATTAAATTTACTTTGCATGTCAATTTCTGAAGTTAAACTTATAAACCTTCCAAAATTTGAAGACCCACGTGGTAATCTGACATTTATTGAGCAGGAAAAGCACATACCATTTAAAATCAAACGGGTTTATTGGATCTACGACGTTCCAGGTGGACAAACCCGTGGTGGTCATGCTTTTAAAGAGCAACAGGAAATTGTGGTTGCCCTTTCCGGTAGTTTTGACGTGGAAATTCATGATGGAATTACTGAAAAGCGCTTCCATTTAAATCGTTCTTATTTCGGATTGTATATTCCCCAGAAACTTTGGCGTTTTATGGATAATTTCAGTACCAACTCTGTTGCCTTAGTTCTTTCTTCGACTTTTTATCAAGAAGATGACTACATCATGGATTATGAATCATTTAAATCTTTTAAAAAGCCATGAAAAAAGTAAATGTTTTTGATTGTTCTGTAGTTGAGTTACCAAGAAATATACATAGAAATGGAAATATTAGTATTGCGGAAAATTTAAAAAATTTACCATTTGAAATTAAACGAGTATTTTACATTTATGATATTCCAGGTGGGGAAGATAGAGGAGCACATGCCCATAAAATATGTCATCAGTTTTTAATTGCTGCAAGTGGTAGTTTTGAAATAGAATTAGATGATGGCATAAATAAAAGAACTATCGTATTAAATCGTCCATATTTCGGTCTACATATACCACCTGGGATTTGGGCTGCTGAAAAATCATTTTCTTCTGGTGCAGTTTGTTTGGTACTTACTTCCGAAGTATATCAGGATTTTGATTATATCCGAAGCCATGATGACTTTATTAACTACATTAAATTATTAAAATGAATTTACCTTCAGATTTTACTTTTGAAAAATATGGATTACAATTAAGATTCGTAAACGAAAATGATGCAGAATTCATTGTCAAACTTAGAACAAATCCAAAATTAGGTCGTTTTATACATTCAACATCTTCTGATATAGAGTTGCAAAAAAAATGGATTCGTGATTATAAACAAAGAGAATCCGAAGGCAAAGATTATTATTTTATTTTTTTCAAAGGAGGCCAACCAGTTGGCTTGAACAGAATATATCACATTGAAGAAGACCGATTTACAAGTGGAAGCTGGGTGTTTGAGCAAAATGCAGCTTTTGAATGTTCTATTGCTTCAGCCCTGATTGTAAGAATTATCGCTTTCGATATTCTTGGAAAAGAAATAGAATTTGGGGTAGAAGGATGCCATGTTGATAACAAGAAAGTTATTAAATTTAATTTAATGATTGGATTGAAAATCAAGGGTACAAGAATCGAAGAAAATGGAGAATATTACACATTCAACCTAACAAAACAAGATTTCGAAAAAAATAAACCCAAAATTGAAAGGTTAATAGGTTTTACTAATATTTAGTTAATTATGAAAGCATTTATTTTTCCAGGACAAGGTTGCCAAAAAGAAGGTATGGGTAGAGACTTATACGACCATTTTCTAAAGGCAAAAGAAATGTTCGAATATGCTAACGAACTACTTGGAAGGCGAATTTCTGATGTAATGTTTTTTGGCAATGAATTAGATTTAATGGAAACAAAAAACACACAGCCATCTGTATTTTTATATGAAGTTATTCTGGCTTTAACACAAAAAGAAATCATTCCGGATGTTGTCGCAGGACATTCTTTAGGTGAATTTGCTGCACTTGTAGTAAATGGAACTCTTAGTTTTGAAGATGGTCTTAATTTAGTTTTGAATCGTGCTTTAATCGCACAAAAAGTTTGTGAAAAATTTGATACTGCTATGGGTGCAGTAATTGGCTTTACTGATGAATACATTACACGTCGTATCAAAGAAATTTCTGAAGAAACAGGTGAACCTATTTACTTTGCTAATTATAACGGACCAGGACAAGTAGTAATAACCGGTTCTAAAAAAGGGATTAGAACAGCCTGTAAAGCATTCAAAAATGAAGGTGCAAAAAAGGCAATACCTCTTGCTATAAGCGGATCATTTCATTCTCCTTACATGGAAGAAGCAAGAATTGAATTAGGAGAAATAATAAAAAATACAAACTTCAGTAAACCCAAATGCCCAATTTATCAATGCGTTGATGCAAAGCCTCATACTGAACCTTTAGAAATCAAAAACAACCTTATTGAACATATCACTCACCCCGTTTTGTGGACATTGATGCTCCAAAATATGGAGGCAGATTGTGTTAAGGAATTCTACGAAGTTGGTACTGACGATACACTCCAGAAAATAGTAGCACGCATGTGTCCTGACAAAATAGTAACTTCTCTTTTGAACATCTCTACATATAGTAGTAAAATCAACAATTATTCACTTTAACACTTAATGATTATGGAACTAAATGATTTTGTACAAGTATTTGCCAGACAGTTTGATGACACTCCGGCAGAAGAATTTACTCCTTCAACAGTTTTCAAGGAAATTGAAGAATGGGGATCCTTAGTTGCACTTTCTGTCATTGCTATGATAGATGAAGAATTTGAAAAAAGGGTAACAGGTGCAGATCTAAGAGGGGTAAGTACCATTGAAGATTTGTATAATCTAATTCAAAAAAAGTAACAAATTAAAATAGAGGTCATAATCATTGACCTCTATTTTTTAATTTTAAATCAAACGTTATGTCATTTTTAAGTGTTAAGAATGTAAAAATTAAGGGAATGGCTGCTTGTGTTCCCGAAAGAGTAGAAGAAAACAAAGACTATACTCTTTTACCAAAAGAAGAAATTGAAAAGTATATTCAAACTACAGGAGTTGAACGTCGCCATTGTGCAGTTCACGATGGTTCAATTTGTACATCTGATTTATGTCAAAAAGCAGCTGAAAAATTGATTGCCGATCTCGGTTGGGACAAGTCAGAAATTGGATTGCTAATTTTTGTTTCACATACCACCGACTATAAATTGCCTGCTACTGCCTGTGTAATACAAGATAAAATGGGTTTGCCAACATCTTGTTTAGCTTTTGACATAACACTTGGCTGTTCCGGTTTCCTTCTTGGTTTAGGCACCATAGGAAGTATATTACAGTGTGGCACCATTAAAAAGGCTTTATTGATGGTGGGAAACACACAATCAGTATATGCAAGTTATGAAGACAGAAGTATGTACCTCTTACTTGGTGATGCCGGCACAGTAACAGCATTGGAATATTCTCAAGAAGATTCTGATACTATGGATTTTCATTATTTGACTGACGGCTCAGGCAGAGCTTCGGTAATTGTTCCGGATGGAGGATGCAGAAATCCAGTAAATGAAAAATCATTTATAATGGAAGATTTTGGCGATGGAATAAAACGTACACGACTTCATGAAAAAATGGATGGGGTTGAAGTATTTTCCTATGCAATGTCAAATGTTCCAAAGAGCGTATTCCAACTTAAAAAACAATTTCCTTACGACGACGAAAGCATTGATTATTTGCTACTTCACCAAGCTAATAAATATCTATGTGAGAAATTACGGAAAAAATTAAATTTTCCCGCAGAAAAAGTACCCTACAATATTAATGAGTTTGGTAATACAAGTGGGGCAACTATTCCTCTGTTAATGGTAACAAATTTAGGAAAAAAGCTACAGGAAAACAAATTGGACTTGTTAATGACTACAATTGGGGTCGGATATTCAATTAGTTCTGCGAGAATTAATATGGGCAAAATTATTTGCCCTGAACTTATGTATTTATAATTTTTTTATTATGTTTAATCCTTTTTCGCTAAACGGTAAAATAATTCTTGTTACCGGTGCTTCTTCTGGTATAGGAGAAAGCATAGCTATTGAAAGCTCTAAAATGGGTGCGGATATTATTATAACCGGACGAAATGCCGAAAGGTTAAATGCAACTTTTAGCCAATTGTCAGGTATAAATAATGCTCAGATAATTAGTGATTTAACAAAATCAGAAGATATTGATTCATTAATCGGACAATTACCACCTTTGGATGGACTTGTATTAAATGCAGGTATTTTGAAAACAATGCCTGTTAAAAACGTTACAAATTCAGCAATTTCTGAAGTTTTTAATACTAACATAATTTCATCAATTCAATTAGTACAAAAACTCTTGAAAATCAAAAAAATCAAAAAAAACGCCTCAATTGTTTTTATTTCATCAATATCTTCTTTTAGTGTAAAAATTGGGAACTCTTTATACTCTGCTACTAAAGGAGCTATCAACTCTTTTATGAAAGTTTTAGCTCTTGAATTAGCTCCTCAAAAAATAACTGTAAATAGCATTCAACCAGGATTTATAAAAACTCGAGCTTTGAGTAGTGGTATTATTACAGATGAACAACTTGAAGAACATTTTAAAATTTATCCCCTCGGAATTGGAAAACCCTCTGATATAGCTTATGCTTGCATTTATCTTTTATCGGATGCCGCAGAATGGGTTACCGGCAGTATTTTTACAATTGATGGTGGGGTTACAACTAATGGTGGACATTAAAATATTATATATGAAAAATTTAATAATAATCGGAGCTGGCAATTTTGCAAAAATCGTTTACGAATACGCATTACTTTCACCAGACTACAATTCAAAATGGAATATAAAAGGATTTCTTGACCCTAATATTGATTCCATGAAAAATGAATTAAATTATCCCAATGTAATTTCAACGGTTGATGATTATCAAGTACAAAAAGACGACCTCTTTATTTGTTCATTTGTTAATCCTGTTGATAGGGTAAAAAGTATTGAAACAATTTCCGGTAAAGGAGGAAAATTTATCAGTTTAATACATTTCACAGCCAATATAAACAGAACATCAGTTCTGGGTGAAGGTGCGTTTATCGGAGCTTTTACAACGCTATCTGTTAATACTCAAATAGGAAATCATGTTATTATTCAAGATCATTGTAATATTGGACATGATTCAAGTGTAGGAGACTATTCTCATTTGTATGTTGGTAATATTATTTGTGGAAAGAATGAAGTCGGAAATCAGGTATCAATTTTCACAGGTTCTACCATTTATCCAAAAATAAAAATCGGTGATAATTCTACTGTCGGTGCAGGAAGTGTAGTGATGAGAAGCGTTAAAAAAGATATGACTGTAATTGGTAATCCAGCAAAGATATTGGAATAATCTGATTTGCGAATTATGTTGAAAGTTGGAGATTCTACAACTGAAAAAGTTGTTTTTAGCAAAGATGAGGTAATAGCTTTCGTAAAGTTGATAGGCGACCCAAATCCCGTTCATTTAGACGAAGAATATGCCAAAAATTCTTATTTTAAACGTTTAGCTGTTCAAGGGATGCATGCTGCTTCAACTTTTTCACGAGTCATTGGTGAAAGATTCCCAGGCGAAGCAAGTATAAACATTTATAGAGAATTCACTTTTATTCGCCCCATTTATATCAATGAAGAATATATAATGACATTTAAAGTCGTGAATGTTAATACAGAAACACATGTAGGAACTATTAAATGCCGTTTTATAAATGCTCAGGGAAAGATATGCATTGATTGTCTGACAAGGATCAAAAACCCGATACAATTTATTTAATTATTGATTTTAACTATTATATGGCTTTTTTAGAAATAAAGAATGTTGCACTTAGAGGTGTTGCAGCCTGCGTTCCGGCAAAAACAATTCGAACTGAAAATCTCCCCATTTTCAAAAATGATGAAGCTGAAAAATTCATTAAAACAACAGGGATAGAAAGTAGAAGAATCGGAGGTGATGGAGTTTGTACATCCGATCTTTGTTTTACCGCAGCCGAAAAATTGATTAAAGAGCTTAACTGGAATAAGTCAGAAATTGATGCACTAATATTTGTATCTAATACACCAGATTACAGATCTCCTGCAACCTCCTGCATTCTTCAGGATAAGCTCAAACTTCCAACATCTTGTTTTACTTTCGATATTTCAGCAGTATGTGCCGGATTTATTCAGGGTCTTACGGTAATTTCCAGTATTCTTTCTTCAGGAACAATAAAAAAGGCATTGCTCCTTGTCGGTGATACAAATTCACTTACCTCTTCACCCGAAGATAAATCAAGATATCCTTTGCTGGGAGATGCCGGAACAGCTACAGCCTGGGAATACGATAAAAAAGCAGAGAAAATATACAGCAATTTATTGTCAGATGGCTCATGTTATGAATTTGTTATAAGTCCCGACAGCGGTTTTCGTCATTTTGTTACACCCGAATCATTTATTATTAAAGAAAATGAAGATGGCATCAGACGTGCCCCAATACATGGAATCATGAATGGTATGGAAGTATTTTCTTTTGCTATTTCAGAATGTCCAAAGGCAATTAAATCACTTTGCGAACATTACAATATTAATATTCATTCAGAAGTTGACTTTTATTTATTTCATCAGGCTAATATGAAAATAAATTCAACAATAGGAAAAAAATTGAAACTCGAAGAAAAAAAAATACCCTCTAATATTCAATGGTTTGGAAACACAAGTTGTGCAGCTATTCCCTTATTGATGGTAACAAATATCAGAGAAGATATCAGTAAGAAACCTCTTTCACTTCTATTGTGCGCCATAGGAGCCGGCTTTGTTTGGTCAAGTGCATATATTAAAACAAACAATATCGTTTGTCCCGAATTATTAGAGTTATAAAAAATACAGTAGTACTTTAAATGTCCAAAAAAACAATAAAACAACAAACAATATCCGGAATGTTATGGAGCAGTATCCAACGATTTGGTTCAATGGGTATTTCCTTCATTGCAAATTTGATTCTTGCAAGAATACTATCCCCCGAAGACTTTGGTTGCATTGGGATTTTAACAGTTTTTATCGCAATAGCCGGTATTTTTGTTGATTCGGGTTTTGGAGCAGCTCTAATTCAAAAGAAAAATCCCTCTCAGGAAGATTATTCAACAATTTTTTATCTAAATCTTACTATTTCTGTTATTTTATACTTAATTCTTTTCTATTGCGCCCCAGCTATTGCCCGATTTTATGAAATTCCTTCCCTGAGTAATTTATTAAAAGTATTGAGTATTATTTTATTTCTCAATTCCTTTTCAATAATACAAGATAATCAATTACGCAAACAGCTAAATTTCAGATTATTATCCATTGTTTATTTGGTATCTGCAATAATTGGTGCAGTATGCGGAATTGCTTCTGCTTACTTAGGATATGGCGTATGGAGTTTGGTAATTAACGGTTTGGTAAATGCTTTCTTTAGAAGTGTTTTATTATGGGGATTTAGCAAATGGTATCCTTTATTTGTGTTTAGCAAACAATCTATGAAGGAATTATTTGCTTTTGGTGGTTTCATTTTTGCCAATAGTCTTGTTTATACACTACGTAATAATATTCAAGCTCTTATAATCGGAAAACTTTTCTTATCGCGTGATTTAGGGTTTTATGTACAAGCAAGAAAATTAGAAGAAATACCGACAAATAGTATATCAGGTATTATTCAGCAAGTAACTTTCCCAGTTTACTCAAAAATTCAAGATGATAAAGAAAAATTAAAGTTTGCACAACAAAAAAGCGTAAAATCATTAGCTTATATATGCTTTCCAATTTATGTTCTACTAATAGTAATTGCAAATTCATTATTTGAATTATTATTTACCACAAAATGGTTAGAATCAGTACCATACTTTCAAATATTGTGTATAGGAGCTTTTGCATATAGTCTGTTAAATGTAAATGCAAGTATTGTAACTGCTTCCGGTAAAAGTGCTTTATTTTTTAAATGGAATTTAATTACATCTATACTTATTTTCATTTTAATTGGAATTGGTTCATTCTTTGGAATTAAAGGTTTGCTTTATGCTACTGTTTTAGGAGCATGGTTTCTTTATTACATTAATGTATGGTTAGCGTCTATGTATACAAAATATACATTTTTAGAACAATTGAAAGATTTGTTTCCTATGTTAGCACTTTCTATCATTATTGGTGTTGCAACTTGGTTTTTGGGAAAATATTTAAGCATCAATTATATAATTGTTCTTTTTATCCAAATAATTATTTTTGTAACTTCTTATTTAGGACTATCATATTTTTTAAAAATTGAAGCTTTTTTCTCTTTTTTATCAATAATCAAAGATTTCATTAAGCAATCAAAATAAATTTATTTTATTTATTTATAATATTGAAAACATTTAGAGAATATATTAAAAAAAAATTTAGAATAATTCTTGTAATTAGAAAATTTCTTTTAGAATTTATTCATATAAATTGGACAAAAACTTTATATTTAAATTTTAAATTTTTCAAATTTAAAATTGCCATAAAACTTCCGGTTATTGTTTATGGTAAATTGAAATTTCGTACAGCTAAAGGCGCAAAAATAATTTTAACTGTTCCGGCAAAACGCGGCCTTCTTAAAATAGGTGAAAAATTTGAAATATTTTGGTTTAATTTATATGGTTCATCTCAATTTATCTTAAAGGGTAGCTTTTATGTTAATGGAGAAATTTGGATAGGAAAAGCTATTGCAATTTATGTTGCTAAAGGTGCAGAATTAAAAATGGGAAATTTGACTTTAGGCAGCTTGAGTACTATAAGTTGCAGTAATAGTATTATTATTGGTAATTCCTGCCAGATTGGTGCTAAAACTTCAATAACCGACTCAAACAACCATTTTTTTAAAGATTTAAGTTCTGGTCAAATTCATCGTATTGAAAAAGAAGTAATTATTGGAAATTTTAATTTCATTGGTGCTTATTCATTAATTATGCCAGGTACTATTACTCCTGATAGAATTACTATTGCAAAAGGAAGTTTGAGTAACAAGGATTATACAAAAATAGTACAGGAAAATTCTATAATTGGGGGTGTTCCTGCAAAGCTTATTAAAACTGATATTGTTCGTATTTTCGATTGGAATAAAGAAGCAAAAATTAATAAATATTTTAGAGAAACTGATTCAGATGTATATATTGACACAGATGATATTATCTGAAATCTTAAAAAAACAGAATAAACTATTAAAATTATTATTTTATTTAAATTTAAAGAATTAATACAATATTTTCTTATGATTTTCATCTTAAATATTATTAACACACTGACTTATTGTTAACATTTTTTTTCTAACTTTTTTCAATTCAAATTTTTATACTGTTAAATTATTCAAAATAAAATTTATTATTATATTAAATTTTTCAAGTTTATAATTGGCATTTTCCCAAATATTTATTTATTTGCATTAATTTATCCACCTCTATATGGAATACAACCCCTTTTCCTTACTTAATAAAACTATTCTGGTTACAGGAGCCTCATCTGGCATTGGCCAAACTGCGGCTATTGAGTGCTCAAAAGCAGGAGCTAAGTTGATAATTACCGGTAGAAATAATGAACGGTTGAATGAAACTTTTAATTCATTAGAAGGTAGTGGACATCAACAAATTATTGCTGATATTTCTATAACCGAAGAAATTGATAAAATAGTTAGCTTTGTTCCCGCTTTAGATGGAGCCGTTAGCTGTGCTGGAACTGCAAAATTTGTTATGACTCCTTTCATTAACGAAAAGGAATTGACAGATACATTGAGAATTAATACAATAACCCCAATTTTATTAACTCAGAAGCTTGTTAAAATGAAAAAGTTTAACAGGCCGGCTTCAATCGTCTATATATCATCTGTATCTGGGAATGAGGTTTCTACCATAGGTCTAAGCATGTATGGAACTTCTAAAAGTGGTTTAAGTGCTTTTATGCGACATGCAGCTCTCGATCTTGCCCCAAAAGAAATAAGATGTAATTGCGTAAATCTGTCAAGAGTATTTACAAAAATGATAGCTTCAGGAGTTATGTCAGATGAAGAACAAATTAAGAAAGATCTTTTGGATTACCCCCTGAAAAGATATGGCAAACCCGAAGAAATAGCTTACGGAATTATTTATTTGCTTTCAGATGCTAGCGCTTGGGTTACAGGCACTTCTCTTTTAATTGATGGTGGTTTTTCATTAAAAAGATAGTTTTACTTTTATGATACAAATCGAAAGAATCATAAATCGTCCGGTTTCATCAAATTGTTATGTAATTTCAATTGAAAATTCTAAATCGTGTATTATCGTTGATCCTGGAACAGAAGACTGTAAAGAGTTATTTGAATTTTTAAAGATTAAAAGCTTATACCCTGATTACATTGTTTTTACTCATGAACATGTTGACCATATTATTGGGACTGAAAATATACAAAAGCATTACCGTGCAAAAATCATTTGCTCGTCCAGTTGTGGGGTTGCAATGCAGTCATCAAAATTCAATCTTACAAGAATGACAGAACAATGGGACGAAAGATCATCAATGCCAGAAGCAGATATAGTTCTTGAAGATATTTGTTACCATTTAACCTGGAATGGATGTAATATTCAATTTTATAAAGCAGAAGGCCACAGCAAGGGTTCAATTTATTTTACAATTGACAACAATTTATTTATTGGAGATACAATAATTAAAGGTTTTCGAACAACAACTGTATTGCCCGGTGCTTCTAAAGAAAATCTGATAATAACATTAAACAAAATCCTGCAACAATTCGATTTTTCAAAAACATTGGTATATTCAGGACATTACGATCCTTTTTTCTTATCTGAAGTTATAGATGAAATAGATAAACAGATTAGTTTTTTTAAAAATAAAATTTTACAAAACAGAAATATTAGTTTATGATAAAGTTTCTTGATTTACAAAAAATCACAACAAAATATTCTAAGGAAATACATGATGCCGTACAAAAAATAATTGATTCCGGTTGGTATCTGCAGGGAGAAGCAAACCGTAGTTTCGAATCAAACTATGCCAATTATATAGACACCCGACATTGTGTAGGCGTAGCCAATGGATTGGATGCTCTGCGATTAATCCTCCGTGCCTATATGGAAATGGGTTTTATGAATGAAGGCGACGAGGTAATCGTACCTGCAAATACCTATATCGCTTCAATTTTGGCAATTACAGATAATCGTTTGATTCCAATATTGGTAGAGCCAAAAATTGAGACTTATGAAATTGATGACTCAAAGATTGAGCAGGCAATAACAAGCAAGACAAAAGCAATTATGATAGTTCATTTGTATGGACAATGTGCTTACACTAATAAAATTGGAGAAATATGCAAGAAATACAATCTCAGATTGATTGAAGATAATGCGCAGGCTCATGGATGTATGTTTGGAGACAGAAGAACAGGCTCATTGGGCAATGCTGCAGGTCATAGTTTTTATCCAGGAAAAAATCTTGGTGCATTTGGAGATGCAGGAGCAATAACTACTGATGATGATCAATTAGCAGACGTAGTAAGAACTTTGGCAAACTATGGCTCCCATAAGAAATATGTTTTTGAATATTGTGGTTTAAACAGTCGTTTGGATGAAATTCAGGCTGCAGTTCTTGATGTGAAACTTCGGCATCTTGATACAGACAACAATGTACGAAGGGAAGTAGCTAAGTATTATATTGATAACATCACAAATCAGCACATAACCCTACCCTACATTAAAAACTGGAACGAACATGTATTTCATATTTTCCCTATCCTTTGCAAAAAAAGGAATAAATTACAAAGTTACCTGGCGGAAAACAACATTCAAACTTTGATTCATTACCCTATCCCTCCTCATAAACAGAAATGTTACAGCGATTGGAATCAACTTTCGTATCCTATCACGGAATTAATTCACAATGAAGAATTAAGCCTTCCGATAAGTCAAGTAATGATTATACAAGATTTTGAAAAAATAATTGAAATTATTAATAAATTCTGATGTTAACAGCTAAAACAAATAAAGCCAATTTATTGACTGATAGTAATATATTTTATAATCCTCAAAAAAAAAAGGAGGAATGGATTTTTGCATTTTTAATTTTTGTAATATCTACCCCTGTATTTATTTGGGATTGGGAATATTTTTATAAATTTTCTATTCTCTTTCTTTTTTTTTTATCACTTAGGCAAATTCATTTATCAAAAAGTAATAATTTGCTCCTTTCGTGTTTATTATGGTGTTTTAGTTGCTTTTGTGCATTCAGAATGGGATCTAAAGTTGACTTAAATGCTATAGGTTATTTAAATATTTTTATATCTTTCTTCCCATTTTTCTTCATTGACAGAGAATTTGGGGAAAATATTTTTAATAAATATATAATTATTTTTTCTATTACAATTATTCCTTCTTTGATTCAATATGTTTTAGTTGTATTTGCAGGATTGGAATTTCCTTTCAAAATAATTGATCCTTCTCCCTGGAATTCACACGATCAAAAATATGTAAGTTACACCTTCTTTGTTTATATGCAAGGAGTGGGTAGTATAATTCCACGTTTTTATGGTATTTATGATGAACCGGGTGTAATTGGAACAATAGCAATGGTACTTTTATATACACAAAAATACAATTTAAAAAAATGGTATAACATACCCATCTTTTTATCTGGCATTTTGTCATTTTCGTTATTTTTCTACCTTTCAACTATTATTTACATGATATCTCTCACAAATATCAAAAATCGCATTTTAATAATAATTATTTTTGGAGTAATTTATTTTTTAACATTTAATAGTCAAATTTTAAATGAATTATTTTTTAGCCGACTTAAATTAGTATTTGACGAAGGATTAGGGCTGAGTATTAGAGATAATTATTTGTTTGAGCCATTTTATAATTCACTTAAAACAAAAGATCTTCTCTGGGGATTATGGGGAAATAAAGAGGTAGTATATGCTGCAACCTATAAATTTTTATTTGTAACCGTTGGTATTATTCCTTTATCTTTTTACCTGATTTTGCTATTATTACGTACGAAAGAATACTTTGGAATCAGTAAAGAAATGTTACTGTATATTTTGATTCCCATTCTTGTTTTTTCTCAGAGACCATTTATAAATAATCCTTTTTATACTTTTCTGTCAATTATACCTTTATATGTAATGTATATTAATAAAAAACAAAATACTAAAAATATTTTAGTTTAAAAAGATTGATTTTTTTGTTTAGTTGTATTTAATAAACTTATTATTAACAACGAACGGATGTTCAGTACTTTTTTATATCAGTTTATAACATATTATTCTGAAATACATTATAAGTTTAAAATATAAATTTATTTTATTGAAAATGGGTGATAAAAATAGATTAAAAAAAATAAAAAATTCTTATAATAGAATAAAATCATTAGCTTATAAGAGTATAAATAAAAAAAATTGGAATACAGCTATTAACCGTATTCAGGCAGCATCAGAATTTGCATATACTTATAATTTTATTTATACTGATTCTGATTTAGAGAATATGTTAAAAATACTCTCTAATAACGTTATTTCAAATAATAATAATTTTACGCCATTACCTAATAAATATTTATTCTACGATAGTTTTGGTGTAGGCAACAAATTGTTGGCGCATCAATATCTGAGAGCATTAAATTCATGGAATGTAAATTGTTTGTATGTTTTAGGGGGTAAATCAACACACATCTCTGAAGCTCTTCTCAATGATATAAAATCTTTTCCAAAAACAGAACTTTTTATTGTTGATAAAAAACAAGATAAGACAAAGCAAATACAATCCATTTATCAAAAAGTAAAAGAATTTCAGCCCCAAAAGGCATTATTGCATCTAACTCCTTCAGACGCTGTTGCTATATCATTTCTTTATGCTTGCCCACAAATTGAAAAATATCAAATAAATTTAACAGATCATGCTTTTTGGCTTGGAGTAGGTTGTACTGATTTTTCCATTGAATTTCGAAATTTTGGATACACAATCTCAATTGAGAAAAGGGGAATTGCTAAAGAAAAATTGTTACTTCAACCATACTACCCGATTGTTTTACCAACAGAGTTCTTGGGCTTTCCCAAAGAGGTTACACCGGATAAGACAGTGATATTTTCCGGAGGTTCTTATAACAAAATTTATGGGGCTAATGGTTTTTATTTAATAATTCTTAAAAAAATTTTAGATCAAAATCCTTCAGTGATAATTCTTTATGCAGGCTGGGGTGATGAAGAACCATTTAAAAAGTTTATTAAAAAAAATCACTATGAAAAGCGATTATTGTTGCTTGGAAATAGAATAGACATTAATGAGGTAGTGGCTCATTGCGATATATATTTAGGCACCTATCCAATTGGAGGAGGTCTGATGACTCAATATGCAGCAATTAATGGGAAACCTATTGTAACATTTATGGATTCAGATGGCAATGGGAATATTCTAAATTCTTTTTTTGATATAAATCCAAATGGGTTTTTGAAAATATCATTTTCGGATATTGAAGAATTTCTTTTACATATTAATCTATTAGTAAATAATAAAGATTTTCGTAAAAAAATTGGCGAAAAAATCAGAAGCCTTGTGATTACACCAGAGCAATTTGAAATTGAATTAAAACAACTAATAAATACTCAATCCAATTCAAGAAATATTCGTACTAAAAATATTGATTATGACTTAATAGTTAATCGTTATCTTAAAATTGATAAGTTTAGAATGAATACTTCAATAATAATAATATTAGTCCGATTATTAGGCATTTATTCAATAGTTTGCATTCCTGCCAGGATAATACGATTTATTCCCAAATTAATATTATTATCAATTAAAAAACTATTTAAATTTATATCAAAACAATAAAAATATTTCTTATTTATTATATAATTTTCAATTAATCATGGGTCTATTTAATAATAAAATTTTATTGATCACAGGGGGAACCGGATCATTTGGTAATGCAGTATTAAGACGCTTCCTGGATTCAGATATCAAAGAAATCCGTATCTTTAGTCGGGATGAAAAAAAACAGGATGATATGCGACAACAATATCATCATAATGATAAAATTAAGTACTATATTGGTGATGTTAGAGATAAAAGAAGTGTATCTACTGTTATGAAAGGAGTTGATTATATTTTTCATGCTGCTGCTTTAAAGCAAGTGCCTTCATGCGAATTTTTTCCAATGGAAGCATTAAAAACGAATGTTATAGGTACAGAAAATGTTATTGATGCGGCAATCCAAGAAGGTGCAAAAAAACTAATATTACTTAGCACAGATAAAGCAGTTTACCCAATTAATGCAATGGGCATGTCAAAAGCATTAGCAGAAAAAGTTCTTATAGCAAAAAGTAGAAATCTAAATGGTTCCGGCTTAATTATTTGTGCTACAAGATATGGAAATGTAATGGCTTCAAGAGGAAGTGTTATCCCTTTATTTGTGGATCAAATAAAAAATGGGAAAAACATTACAATTACAGACCCAAATATGACTCGTTTTATGATGTCTTTGAGTGATGCAGTTAATTTAGTTTTATACACTTTTGAACATGGAGAACAAGGTGACATATTTGTTCAAAAAGCACCTGCTTCAACCATTTACGATTTGGCAATTGCATTACAAGATATATTTAACAGCAAAAATGAAGTGAAAATTATTGGCACTAGGCATGGTGAAAAACTATATGAAACTTTAGTAAATAGAGAAGAAATGGTAAAAGCTATTGAATTGGAGAATTATTATAAAATTCCTGCAGATACTCGTGATTTAAATTATAATAAATATTTTTTAGAAGGAGTAGAAGACGTTTCAATAATTGATGATTACCATTCTCATAATACAAAAAGATTAAATATAAGTGAACTGAAAGAATTGTTAATGAATCTTGATTATATTAAAAATGAATTAAAATAAAAAAACAATGAAAGTAATGACTATAGTCGGGACACGTCCTGAAATAATTAAATTAAGCAGAGTTATAAATCAACTTGAAAAATATACTGAACATACTTTAGTTCATACAGGGCAAAATTACGCTTATGAATTAAATGAATTATTTTTCAATGAAATGGGAATAAGAAAACCCGATATTTTTCTGGATGCAGTTGGTAAAACAACAGCTGAAACTATAGGTAATATAATTGCAAAATCAGATGAAGTTATGGATAGTATTAAGCCTGATGCTGTATTGTTATATGGCGATACAAATAGTTGCTTAGCTGTTATTTCTGCTAAAAGAAAAAAAATTCCAATTTTCCATTTTGAAGCAGGAAATCGTTGTTTTGATCAAAGAGTACCTGAGGAAATTAACAGAAAAATTGTAGATCACTTGAGCGATATTAATATGCCACTTACTGAACATGCTAGAAAATATTTATTAAATGAAGGGCTTAAACCTGAAACTGTTATTAAAACAGGTTCTCCAATGAAAGAAATTTTAATTTACAATATGCCTAAAATTGAAAAATCTGAAATTCTTTCAAAGCTTAATTTAAAAGAAAGAGATTATTTTGTTTTAAGTACTCATAGAGAAGAAAATGTAGATTCAGAAGAAAATTTCTCAGATTTACTTAACTCCTTAAACGATATAGTCACTAAATATGATAAAAGAATTATAGTTTCTACACATCCTCGCACAATGAAACGCTTGGAAGAATCGAAAAATAAGTGTTTAGATAAAAGAATCGAATTTATGAAACCTATGGGTTTTTTTGACTATGTTAAATTGCAAATTAATGCATATTGTGTGATTTCTGATAGCGGAACAATAACCGAAGAATCTTCAATTTTAAACTTTCCTGCTATTACTATTAGACAAGCACACGAACGACCTGAAGGAATGGATGAAGGAACATTAATAATGTCTGGATTAAAGAGTGATTTGGTTCTTCAAGCAATTAATGTTGTTACCTCTCAACATGGTTATAAAAACAGAAAATTTAAATTAGTTAATGATTATGATGTAGATAATTTTTCATTGAAAGTAATAAGAATTTTGTTTAGTTATGTTGATTATGTAAATAGAACAGTCTGGAAAAAAACAAAATAATATGGAATCTTTAAAAAAGAAAATACTGATTATAGACGCTACAAGTATGTCAGGTCATATCATTAGTGATTACTTGGATTCCTTATGTAAATTCCAAATTATAAAATTAATTTGTGACATATCACTTGCAAATAATGATAATTATATTGATATATTTAACAAGGAGTTATTGGAAGAGACTATTCAACAGCAAAAACCTGATATTATTGTTAATTGTTTACGATTGCTTATTGAAGAATCTGAGTCTAATCCAGATAAAGCAATTTATTATAATAGTTTTTTACCTCATTTTCTGGCAAAAATTGCAAGGCAAATTAACGCTAAAGTTATACAACTTAGTACAGATTGTGTATTTTCAGGTAAAAAAGGGAGTTACAATGAAGATGATTTTAAAGATGGAGAAACCTTTTATGCAAGGACAAAAGCTTTAGGTGAGCTTATAAATGACACTGATTTAACCATCAGAACTTCTTTTATTGGTCCAAATATTAACCATAAAAATGAAGAACTTTTTCATTGGTTTATGTCACAGAAAGTCAATGTCAGTGGTTATTGTAATGTATATTGGACAGGTGTAACAACTTTAGAATTAGCAAAGTGTATTGAAAAGGCAATTTTATTGGATATTAAAGGTATATATCATCTCGTTCCTAAATATAAAATATCAAAATATGATTTGCTTAATCTAATAAAGAAAATCTGGGGAAAGAATATTATTATTAATAAACAGGAAAATCTTATTATTGACAAAAGTCTAATTGACAATCGTAATCTAATAAAGGTTCAAGATTACGAAAAAATGTTTAATGAATTATTTGTATGGATGAATAATAATAAATTGTATTGTAATTATAACTAATAATTATTTTAATGTTAGAATAAGTGAGGATATATATTTATTCAGTGTCAACTATTTGCGATTAGTAAATGAATTTATAAAATTTCATCTAATTTGTAAATGTTGTTTTTGCAGTTACTAAAGTAAATTTTCAATCAAAGCATGTGTTTTTATCAAAATACTTGTAAAAAGTATAACTAATATCTATTTATGAAAATTATTTTGCTTTTTAATTTGTTTCCGGAAGATCAGAAGGAAGCTATATTATCAAACATTAAAACAGAAGTTCAAAATGCAACTTTAGCCTTTGAAACTACACTTTTAAATGGGCTTATTAACAATATTGACAATGTAGAGTTAGTTAATGTACCTATTTTAGGCTATTACCCAACTCAGTATAAAAAAATGTTTTTAAAGCATTCACCCTTTTATTATAAAGGAAAAAATATGGGAGTAAATGTAGGAATTTGCAATTTATTTATATATAAGCAATGGAGTCTTTATATCAATTTACGAAAAGAACTTAAAAAAATACTCAAAGCCAATCCAAACGAAGAAATTGTATTTTTACATTTAAATTATAATTCGTCATTTTTGAAGGCTTTAACTTATATTAAGAAAAGATTTTCAAATGTAAAAATAATTTCTATTGTTGGTGATTTGCCACAAAACAGAGAGATTTTTGGGAAATTTATTTTTCTAAAAAAAATTTTACATAAAATAAATATGCAGACGATTTATAAATGCTTAAAATATATAGATGGTTATATTTTGGTTAGTAAATATATGCGTGATAAATTATTCTATGCAAATAATAACAATTCCATAATTTTAGAATGTGCTTATGATACATCTAATGAAAATAAAAATGATTATATTAAACAAGATTTGGATAATAAGAAATTCAAAGACATTTTATATTCTGGGAAAATTACCGAAAGATTTGGTTTGATGAAATTAGTTGAAGCTTTTAAAATGTTGCAGAATAATAATTATCGATTAATAATATGTGGAAGCGGCCCCGCAGAATCTGCAATAAAAGAAATTGCAAAAATGGATAATAGAATTATTTTCAAGGGAAATATTGACAGAAAAGAAGTGATTTTTCTTCAAAGGAAAGCGGATCTTTTAGTTAATCCGAGAACACCTGAAGGTGAATATACAAGGTATTCTTTCCCATCGAAAACAATGGAATATTTAGCTTCAGGAACTCCAACTTTATTATATAAACTTTCTGGAATACCAGAAGAATATTATAATTACTGCTTTTCTTTGAATGAAGATGATGGTGTAGATATACTTGCAAAAACTATTAATAATATTCTTTGTAAAGATAAGTCAAACTTAGATGAAATCGCTTATAAAGCAAGACAATTCATATTGAACGAAAAATCACATGATGTACAAGGGAAAAGAATAGTTGAGTTTATAACTTACATTAATAAATTACCTGTTTAAACTTATTTAAACTTTTTGTTTTCATTATTTTTTATAATCTATTTCTTCATGTTATCTTTTTCGATTCTGCAATTTTCAAAAAAATAATAGAAATTGACAATCTATTTGAATAAATGATATAGTTGTACACTATTAATTTTCTTAATACCTAATGTCAATTATGTTATCTAATAAAACACTATGCATGTGACAAACAAGATTATGTGCAAAGAAAGATTGTGTTTTTCTATTAACTCAAAAAACTTCAATTGTAGATTTGTTTATAACCATATAATCAAAAAAAAACATGAATAATGAATAAATATACTGCTGAGATACCTGTAAGACTTGGAAGTAAACGAGTACCAAAAAAAAATTTACGTTTATTAAACGGGAAACCTATGGTTGCTTATGCAATTGATGCTTGCATAAAAGCAAAATGTATTGATGAAGTCTATGTTAATACTGAAGGCGAAATAATGAAAAAGCTTTGCACTGAATTAAGAGTAAATTATTTTGAAAGAATACCTGAATTACTTCAAGATAATGTTGTTCAAGATCAATTTAACTATGATTTTTTGTGTAAAGTTGAAACAGAGAATCTTGTAATGGTTAACCCTGTTTCGCCTTTAGTTTTGGCAGAAGATATTGATAAAGCCATTGAATACTATGAATATCATAATTTAGATTGTTTGATATCTGTCAGAGAGGAAAAATTACAGGCTTTTTATAAAGGAAAACCTGTTAATTTTGATACTAATTTCTTATTGCCTATGACTCAGGATTTAGAACCCATTCAACTAAGTGCATGGACAGTCTGTATTTGGAATACAAAAAAATTTAAAGAACATTTTGAAAAATATGGTTATGCCGTTTTTATTGGAAAATATGGTTTATATCCTTTTGATCCCATAAGATCGATAAAAGTGAGTACTGAAGAAGATTTTATATTGGCAGAACTCTATTTAAGTGCAAAACATTCAAAAAACAAATCAAACGTTACATATTATGAATAAAATACTTACATCCCCTTCTTCATTTGGTCAGGTAGGAAAAGAACCCTTTGAAATTTTATCAAACAAAGGTTATGAAGTTATTAATAATCCTTATGGAAGAAAATTAACCGAAGAAGAAGTGATAGAACTGGCAAAAGATTGTGTTGGAATTGTTGCAGGTGTTGAGTCGCTTACAGCCAGAGTTATGGATGCGCTTCCCAATTTGAAATGCATTAGTCGGGTAGGTGTGGGCATGGATAGTGTGGATCTGGAATATGCTGAAAAAAAAGGTATTGTGGTTGTAAATACGCCTGATGGACCTACCCGAAGTGTGGCAGAACTGACATTAGCATTAACTTTTTCGATTTTAAGGAGAGTTCCACAGGCAGATAGTGCAATGAAATTGAAAAAATGGGAAAAACAAAGCGGTAATTTATTATATCAAAAAACAATAGGTATTATAGGTTTGGGACGTATTGGTAAAATGGTGACTGAAATGTTTCGTGCATTAGGGAATCCGGTTATTGGATACGATTTGTATCCTGATAAGGTTTGGGCAAATACAAATGGTGTTCAGTTATCTGAAATGAATCAGGTTCTTTCTGATGCAAATATTATTACATTACATATTCCCGGTAATAAGGATAAATCTGCAGTTATCGGCAAGCAAGAATTGAATTTAATGAAAAAGGGCTCTTTTGTCATTAATATTGCCAGAGGAGGTGTTGTTGATGAAGTAGCCCTCTATAATGCTTTAAAATCAGGTCATTTGGCAGGAGCCGGAATTGATGTTTTTACGAATGAACCTTATAATGGCAATTTATGTGAACTGGATAATGTTGTTCTAACCCCTCATATCGGCTCTTATGCAGAAGAAGGAAAACTTCAGATGGAAATAGATGCTGTTAATAATTTAATTGAAGAAATTTCAAAGTAAAATTAACAGAATGAAAGAATTTATAAAAAAAATACATAAAAAAAAATATTATAATGAATATGGAAATATAATCAATGAAATAATTAAATATAGTGATAATCCGATATCTATAGAGAATTATATCTATGGGAATATTGCCAGAATTTCTTATGATATAAAAATTGTTAAAAAATATGCAAATAAATCTTCAAATATACTTGAAATTGGAGGAAATACTCCAATATTTTCATCAATCTTAAAAAGTTATGGATTTGACAATATAACCGTTACAGATCCTCAAGTAGAATTATTTCAAGAATATTTTATTAATTATGGTATTAATTATAAAAATTATAATATTTTTGATATACCATTAAAGAGTGCTCAAGAAACTTATGATATTGTATGTATATGTGAAGTATTAGAGCACCTATCCGGAAATATATTAAAACCAATTAAAAATTTAGTATCATTACTTAAACCAGAAGGATTACTTTATATTACTACACCAAACTTACGTTCAATATCTGGGTTAGTTTCTATAATATTTTTTAACTCCGGATTAGCATCAAAACCTTATGAAACTATTTGTGATCAATATTTATTAAAGGAACAAAAAGGATATTATGGACATATTAAGGAATTCACAAGTGGTGAAGTAATTGATTTACTCAAATCAGTTGGTATGAAACATAAAAAGTCATACCATCAAGCTGATTATAGGCTAAAACCGCTTAGTCAGATAATAGGTTTACTAGAATTAATGGCTCCAAAATTTAGATTATTTGGTAAATTTGTTTTTGAAAAACAAAAATAAATGTTATCAAAGATTATGTTTCAAAAAGCACAATTTTAATTTAAACCAAATGATAACAAGATATTATTTAGTCGCTCCTTAAAATGGGATTATTTTGCTGATTAATAACCAATTGTCGTGTAATTTATTTGTTTATAAATGCAGCATTTTGTATCTTTATGGTATAAAAACCTGCAAATTATGATAGGGAAATTACCGAAAAAAGGACAGTGAGATTTATTTCGACCACTCTTGGAAGACTTTATTGATATGAACCACGAATTGGTTCTTTTGGCAAACAAGATTGATTGGTCATACTTTGAAAAAGAGTTTTCGTCGTATTACTCAAAAAACGGAGCACCGTCTGTACCCATTCGTTTAATGGTAGGATGTCTGCTGCTGAAGTATTTGTATAATATTGGTGATGAGCGTATTCCTGAGTATTGGGTGCGAGATGTTTACTTTCAATACTTTTGTGGTGGAATATTTTTTTCACATAAGTTTCCTTTCGACCCGAGTGATTTTGTCCATTTCCGCAATCGGGTTGGCGAAGCAGGCATTGAAAAAATATTTGCCTACAGCGTGAAGATGCATGGAAAAGAGGTGGAGAAGAAGTCTAAATTTGTTTTGTCTGATACGACGGTACAACAGAACAATACGACATTTCCGACCGATGCCAGGATGTGTAAAAAGGTAATTGACAAATGCAATAAAATAGCGGATCAAGAAGGGATTAAGCAGAGACAGCGTTACACCCGAGAGAGCAAGCAATTGGTTAGGGACACCTACAACGGCAAACATCCCAAACGAGTCAAAAAGGCACGAAAAGCAAAGAAACGGCTGAAAACGATAGGCCAATACACAACTACGCGAGTTGAATAACAAAATGAACGAGGAGCAGAAAAAACGACACCAATCAGAGATGGAACTTTTCTGGCACGCAGTCAATCAGCAGAAATACGACAAAAACAAGTTTTACAGTCTTCATAAGCCTTTTACAAAATGTATCGCCAAAGGTAAGCCGCATAAGCAATATGAGTTTGGTAACAAGGTGGGCTTGATCACTACAGGAGAAAAAGGAAAGAAAATCATAACGGCGATAAAAGCCTTTTTGAAAAATCCTTTCGATGGACACACGATAGCATGGAACCTGAAGAAAATGATGGAAAAACTTAAGCAAGAGTTTTTGTATTTTATTTTTCGACTGTTCCTACAACAAAATTTTTATTATATCGCCGCGTGAATAGTGGCTTTTAAAGGAACGACTATTTAATATAAATGATTTACAAAATTAATGTATACATTTATATTTACTATAAATTTTATATATAAATATGACATACAAAGTTGGAATTATTGGTTATGGTAAGATGGGGCAAATTCGTCACCAGGCCATAGATGAATTAGGTGTAGCAGAAGTCGTTGCTATTTCAGAACCTACCATTGGTAATGATTATAAAGGAATACCCAACTTAGCACATGGTGAAATAATTAATAATGCTGATATTGATGCCATTATTGTTTGTACACCCAATTTTTTGAATAAACCCCTAACTATTCAGGCATTAAATGCAGGCAAGCACCTCTTTTGTGAAAAACCTCCATGCTTCACGGCTAAAGATATGGAAGATATACGTGAGGTGGAAATAAAAAGTGGTAAGAAGTTGATGTATGGCTTTAATCACAGGCACCATGACAGCATTATACGAATGAAAGAAATTATAGATAGCAACAAATATGGCCGGATACTTTGGATGCGAGGACGATACGGAAAAAGTGTAACCTCAGATTACTATAATGAGTGGCGGGCAAAAAGAGAACTGGCAGGAGGTGGAATTGTTATTGATCAAGGTATCCATATGCTTGATCTTTTTTTATATTTGGGGGGTGATTTCGATTCTGTAAAAGCAGAGGTATCCAATCTTTACTGGAAAATGGATGTAGAGGATAATGCATTTATCATCTTAAAGAATTCGGAAAGTGGTATGGTTGCCAATCTGCACTCTACAATGACACAATGGCGTCACCTTTTCTCATTAGAAATTTTCATGGAAAAGGGATATATGGTATTGAATGGACTAATTACTTCGTCTATGTCTTATGGAGAGGAGGACCTTTCAATAGCCAAAAACCGTTCTACAGCACCTGCGGCCACTTGGAAAGATGAAGTCAAGGTAAGATATTTAAATAATAACAGTTGGCGCTACGAAATGGAACATTTTTTTACTGTTATCTCAAAAGATATACCTGTTACAATTGGTAATTCAGATGATGCGTTAAAGTTGATGAGAATTATTGATAAAATTTATAAACAAAGAGATTTTTAAATAGTTTGTGTAAAAATAGTGCATTAAGTACGTCAAGTACTAATTTATATTTTAACCATAAAAATTTAAACTGTGGAAAGAAAGCAAAACGTAACAAACTATCTTGAGGATTATAAAAAGAGTTTACAAACTTTATTAAATCTGATAGATGCTGATATACTGGAACAAGTTATTACAAAATTAATAGAAACTTTTACAAATGGCAAAACCTTATATATTGTTGGTAATGGGGGCAGTGCTACCACAGCTTCACACATGCAGGCTGATTTTGCCTTTTTTGTAAGGTATTTTACTAAATTCCGGCCTAAAGTAAGGGCTTTAACCGATAATGTAGCCTTAATCACAGCGATAGGGAATGATACTACATTTTATGATATTTTTGTAGAACAAATGAAAGGGAATTTCGAAGCGGGTGATGCTATTATTTGTATTTCTGCAAGTGGTAATTCTGAAAATGTGATACGTGCAGCCGAATTTGCCAATAATCATGGGGGTATTTCTATTGGTTTTGTGGGTTTCGAAGGAGGAAAACTAAAAGAAGTTGCTCAGATTGCATTGTTTACACCAAATCCTAAAGGTGAATATGGACCGATTGAAGATATACACATGATATTAAATCATATTTTAATTAACTACATTACCAAGGATAAAGAATTTTTATCAATATAATTCTATGGAAAAGTATATTGGAATTGCAAAGGATATTGCTCTACATGTTGGAAAAACATTAAAGAGACAATATAATGATAATAGTATTAAAATTAATACTGAAGAAGGAAGAGATATAAAATTACAATCAGATATTGATTCAGAAAAACTTATCATTGATATATTGATGGATAAAACTGAATTTTCTATTCTTAGTGAAGAATGTGGATTTATTGAAGGTACAAAAAAGGATTACCTATGGGTAATTGATCCATTAGATGGAAGTCTAAATTTTTCAAGGGGTATTGAAATAAATTGTATATCTATTGGTTTATGGAAGGATGTAAGCCCAGTTTTAGGTGTTATTTATAATTTTATAAATGAGAATATGTATGAAGGGATATGTGGGAAAGGTGCATTTTTAGATGGAAAGTCAATTTATGTTAGTGGAATAAAAGAAAAATCCAAGTCAATAATATGTACAGGATTTCCAGTTTATCGTTCTTTTGAAGATGATTCTCTAATAAGTTTTTTGTCAAAAATACAATCATATAAAAAGGTTAGACTCTTGGGATCGGCAGCTTATTCACTTGCCTTGTTAGCAAAAGGTAGTGTTGAAGCTTATTCCGAAGAAAGCATTGGGATTTGGGATGTAGCAGCAGGCATTGCAATTGTTAAAGCAGCTGGTGGTATTTGTGATTATACTTTTTGTGAAGAGAATAAAAATTTATTGAATGTTTTTGTATCAAATATATAATTTATTTAGTCGCTCCTTAAAATGGGATTATTTTGCTGATTAATAACCAATTGTCGTGTAATTTATTTGTTTATAAATGCAGCATTTTGTATCTTTATGGTATAAAAACCTGCA